>JAJWOH010000326.1:0-1210 GCA_021635485.1 Segatella copri
CAACCGGTGTTCCACCAACCGGACTCACCGATATGGAGGCAAACGTCTATGACCTCATCGCCAAGCGATTCATCAGCGTGTTCTATCCGGATTGTAAATTCTCCACCACCACCGTTCTCGGCGAGGTAATCAACGAAGACGGACCTAAGCCGGAGAAGATAGAGTTCAAGGTGAGCGGTAAGGAGATTCTCGAACCAGGTTGGCGAGTAGTCTATGCCAAGGATGTAAAAAATGCTGATGACGATGATGCTTCAGATAACGCCAACGGAAATGCAGACTCTGGAAATGGCACCAAGAAGGAAGTAGTAGAAGAAAGAACCCTCCCATCCTTCACAAAAGGCGAATCGGGAGAACATCAGCCTACCCTGACGGAGAAATGGACCACGCCACCTAAGTATTATACCGAGGCAACCCTGCTCCGTGCGATGGAGACTGCCGGTAAATTCGTTGAAGACGAAGAACTTCGTGCTGCATTGAAGGAGAACGGAATCGGCCGACCATCCTCCCGTGCCGGCATCATCGAGACCCTCTTCAAGCGCCACTACATCCGTCGCCAGCGCAAGAATCTGATGGCAACCCCGACAGGCATCGAACTCATTGACACCATCCATGAGGAACTGCTGAAGAGTTGCGAACTGACCGGTATCTGGGAGAAGAAACTCCGCGACATCGAGCACAAGACTTACGATCCTGCCGACTTCATCAACGGACTGAAAGAACAGATCAACAAGATAGTCATCGATGTATTGTCAGACAACAGCAACCGGAGAGTGACCATCATGACAGAGGAAGACCTCAAGAAAAAACCGGCTGCCAAAAAGGCTCCAGCCAAAAAAGCTCCAGCCAAGAAAAAGGAGACAGCTACTCAAGATGCAGCCCAGCCTGCTTCTGCTCCTCAGGCTCCAGCCGACCCAATGGTTGGCAAGCCATGTCCGCTTTGCGGCAAGGGCGTCATCATCAAGGGCAAGACCGCCTATGGCTGCAGCAACTGGAAGGCAGGCTGCCAATATCGCCAGCCATTCTCACAGTAAAGGGGTAAAGCTTTTTATCAAGAATTTAAGAATTAGAGAATTTCTTCATTCATGACGATAAGAAATGATGAGAATGAAAATTCTTAAATTCTATAATTCTTGACTGAACTTTCGCAAGTTGGCTCCACACGCCCTGAAAGGGCAGAAGCTCCTAGCCCAGGGCATCGCCCTGGGTTATT
>JAJWOH010000327.1:0-1208 GCA_021635485.1 Segatella copri
CCTAAAATCCGCAACTATCATCCAATACACGATTAAGGGTAGATTTATGAGTCGTTAGTAGCAGCTTTCAGTAAAAAGCAACAGCACAACATCAATATGTAGCCACCATCCCCTTACCCCACGATGCGACTTGAGGTAATACGCATATTCTAACCGGAAAGAAAGGATTCTTATCCGAATTCTGTTTTGAAGGGTTTTGCATAAGCGCGGTTCTCTGTGTAGATATTCAGCACGTATTGCCTTGCAGTCATGATCCACTTGGCAGGTACGGAGATGAATCTGAAGACAAAAGCCTTTATGCGACTCGTTTTCTTGAGCCCAAAAGCCTTGGTGTCAAGCCTGCTCATGATGGTCTTGTAGAAATTGTGTATCAATGCAGTAAGCAGAAGAAAGACAGTATTCTCCGCCATGAATGACTTGGGGAGCCTGCTCCAACCGAATCCGTTGTTCATGTCGTCAAAGATACGTTCCTTGCCGCCACGCAGATTGTAGAATTCAACAATGTCCCTTGTCGATGACTTGTAATCGTTGGTCAGAATACAACGGTAAGTGTATTCGCCTTCCCACAGGTCAAGGTCGCCACTGTTGCGTCTTTGTCTCTGGATGACAAGACGATAGCACTTGCCTTCCCATTTCTCAACGAGAATGGAATTGAGTTCGAACTGGATGCCGTTAATCTCCTCCGTCTTCCATCCTCTCAGAGCAAAGATGTCATTGTAGAGCGAACTGCATCTGTTGGCGCGGATGTAGAAGTGCGTGCAATGCTTCTCTATCTCACTGACAATTTCCTTCGAGCACGAACCACAGTCGGCTCTGAAGCGATTCACACGGATGCTGTTGGCTTCCAGTAGGGCAAAGAATCTCTTGTGGGTCTCAGCCTGATAAAAGCGCACATTTGTGTTGCCATCGCTGTTCTCGACATAGACAATCATGTCACCGATGACATATACGCCAGGTCTGTAGCCGAGGAACTTCTTGTATGTCGGTTTTGCATCATACTTCTCTGTTTCAAGGAACTGATGGTCGAAATCAACATCGTAGGTTTCCACCTCATTCAGTTCACCAGTGGAAACCAAGGCTTTTATAAGCAAGGCGTTGAGCTTGTCTGCCGTATTGAAATCATAGGTCTTGCCCTTATCGGAAGTATATGAGATGTTTTCCTGTGTCAGTTCCTTGATGGCTCTGAGGATGGTATCAGAGCTGCATGT
>JAJWOH010000328.1:0-1207 GCA_021635485.1 Segatella copri
AGGCGGGTTATCAAATCGCCAATGCCCAGGAAGGTATCTTCGAAAGTCGCTACCTTATCATATAAGTCGGCTGCCGTCTTCACGATTTTCTCCACATTCTTGTTCTGGCGGTCGTACTGCCAGAGATTATACGCCAGTTGGAGTGCCATGAGCAGATTGCTTGGTGAGATGATGATAATCTTCTTCTGATAAGCATAGCGGCTGAGATCCGGCTGCTGCTTCATGGCTGCGATATAGCTGGTTTCGTTAGGGATGAACATCAGTACGAAGCCGATGGCATCATCCACCAGTTTGGAATAGTCTTTGGCTGCCAGTTCATCGATGTGCTTTCGTACGCTCAGCGCATGTGCCTTCATCAGGCGTTCCTGTTCAGCCTCATCTTCAGCTGCCAGAGCATCGGAATAGGCGGTAAGCGAAACCTTGGAATCGATGACCACACTTCTGCCTTCCGGGAAGCGGACGATGACATCCGGGCGATAGTTCTTTCCCTCTTCATCTTTCGTATTCTCCTGAATGAAGAATTCCTCATCTTTACGAAGTCCGCTGTTCTCCAGGATGGTTTCCAGCACCATCTCGCCCCAATCGCCCTGCATCTTGCTGTCGCCCTTCAGAGCCTTGGTCAGGTTGGCAGCATCGGAGCCAATCTTCTCGGTCTGCTCCTTCAGGTTCAGTACAGCCTGCTGCTGTTCCTGCTGGAAGAGTTTCATCGTAGCCTCGAAGGTGTTCTGCAGTTCCTTCTTGTTCACCTCGTTCTGGGTCTTGCTCTCCTCTACCGATTTCTTGAAATCAGCAAACTGTTCCTTGATAGGTTTCAGGAGTTCATTCATCTGCAGGCGGTTGTTTTCCTGAAGAGCCGACTGCTTGGCTGCCAACTGCTCAGCCGCTGCTTTCTGCTGTTCTATCGTCAATCGCTGCATTTCCTGCTTCAGACTCTCGAGTTTCTGTGCCCACTGCTGGTCGCTTTCCGCCCGGAGTTTCGCCGCATACAGTCGCTCGTTCTCCATTTGAGATTTCATGGATTGAACCTCAGCAGCATGAGATTCTTTCAATCCTTGAACCTCCGAAGCATGATGCAGTTTAATCTGTTCTACATTTGCCTGGAGTACCTGCGTCTTCGCTACGAGCTGGGTTTTCTCCTCTCCCGCACTTTTTGCTTCCATCAGTTTCCCCACGAAGAATCCGATGGCAAGCCCTATGATGATTCCAA
>JAJWOH010000161.1:0-5934 GCA_021635485.1 Segatella copri
GAAGTAAAAAACAAACAGTTCAAGACTAAGCCAAAGGCAGAAGCTTGGGCTAGAACGAATTTAGTTTAATGAAGTAAAGCGTATGGAAAAGTTAGAATATATTCCAGGAGATTTGGTTTTTCACTATATACCAAAAACCACAATAAAAAAGTATGTAAAAGTATATGTTTGCTCTACAAACAATGCCTTATCATTAGAAGATATGGATGGAAAATTATATGATTATATTGGGGTGTTATATCCGATACCTCTCACTCCTGAGATTCTAGAGAAGAATGGATGGAAACTTAGTCATGGATTCTACTGGTCTCCAAATGAAGAAGGTGCAGAAGTAGGCTTATCAAGCCAAACTGGTTATGTTTGGAATGCTTATATGAAAAGCTATCCATTACGTAGTGGTATCAATAGTGTTTCTGATTTACAGCACCTCCTCTTCGGTCTAGGTTTAGATAGTAATATGATTGTTTAACGCCTTCGGGCATAAATTTTAAAGATATGACAAAAGAAGAATTGAAAGAAAAAGTTGAGCAGCAAAAAATTGCCATTAATGATGCAAATAACAAGATTCGCTTCGAAGTGAAGAAATATATCAAAAGTCTTCCTTTTAAGGTTGGTGACAAAGTAAGCTGCACTAGATTTGGTATATGCTGGATTGCAAGCATCATTCCAGAACGAGATAGAGGTGGCTATACTGGCGAGGTAGTGGTAAGAATCAACCCTGCCAAGAAAGATGGTACTCGCTCCAGTAGAGAGTTTGGATTATTTAGCTTTGAAGTCGATAGCATCAAGAAGATTGATTAACCATCCTGAAAAGGATATAAATAGATAGAAATATGGTAGCATTATTAACAATTTTAGGAACTATCTTTTTGATAGTTAGTGCAATATTTTGGTCAGCAACACCGAAGTTGAGAACAGTTAATATTGTAATTGCATCAGTTGCAGCAATACTTATGACATTATGCTATGTAGGCTCTGTGCTTGCACAATATATGATAGAATTTGCGAAATAATTAACTAACCACCCTCTCCCTTTTACAGGAGAGGGTAAAAAGAAAAGAATATGGATTTAGTAATTACAATATTAGGTTGGATTGCATTAGGTGTTATATCTGCTTATCTGTTAGCAATAATAGGTAAAATAATCTTTGATGCTGCAACCGCTGATTATAAGTTATACAAGCATGTAAGATTGTGTCGCAAGAGATTGCTAAGACAGCGATATGAAGATTATGCTTGGCTATTATTCCAGTTAGAGAAAGATACGGAAGTTTTCAATCTTACTCATAATACAAGAGATTGGACTTTTGAAGATTGGAGAGAATTTTATCTTAAAAAAGCAAAGAATAATAAGCAATGAGTAAAGAAAAAGCTATTGAGAAAATACAATATGCTGTAATGCAAGTAGCTTCTGTATATGCCTGTTCTGCTATCTTTGATGAAAAGACAAAGATAATAGAAGGCAGACAGAAAGAACTTGAAAAAGCGATTATCAATTTGCATGATGCACTTAAAGAGTTGGAGGATGTGTAAGAAATAATATTTAACCAAAGTGATTATGGATAAGAAGAAAGTTAAAGAGCTGATAGAGGAAGCAAAACATTTAGCAATTTTACGCAAATATGAAAATAGACAGACATATTTGAATAATTGCATTTGTTGTTTGAAAGAAGCTTTGGAAGAACTCTCCAAGTCAGACTGGGTATCTGTTGAGGATGGGTTGTCTCCTTACGATGAAAGCGTTTTGGTAACAAATAAAGAAACTCCTAAAATTGTATTGAAGACAAGTAGAACTAAATGCAAAGGTTGGAATACAGATAAAAATGGATTCCTTTGTGCTGTTGCGTTCAATATCACTCATTGGAAACCTATTGAAAAGTTGGAGGAATAAGTATGCATAATAAAGTTAAAGAAGCATTAGGTAGTGCAAGCTACCTTACATATCACTGGAGACAGTACTCCTTTGAGCAGCTTGAAAAAGAAATGGTTAGAGTGTGTGGGCTATGCCACAAAGCATTGGGCATTCCACAAGATGATAGCGTTACAGACTTCGAGCGAGGTCAGTGGTCAGTTATTCAAAACATAATTGGCTACGCCAAAGATTATAGTCTAGCTGCACAACTTTGCCGTGAAGCTGGTATCGGTTATAAGAAGATAAAGGCTCTTCAGAAGGATTGTGGTTATTCCTACAAGGAAGAAGTTAATGACTTCCTAAAAGACAGTCGTAATGATGGAACTGATTATTTGAAATTGGAGGATTAGCCTATGATTATAGAAGATATAATCAACGAAAAGTGTGTAACCTTTGAAACTGAGGAGTCTATGGATAATATCCAATCTGCTGAGTACTTCAAGGAAAATATCCTACCAAATGAAGTAGAGATTACACAAGATGATGGTAACTATTTTGAGGTTTCTGTTAATTGTAAATCATATAGTTGTGACGTATATGGCAATGGTGATTTTTATCACTCTATTGCCGAGTTTAAATTATTGGAGGATTGATTATGACAAAATTTAAAGTAGTTAGATATTGGGATACATATCCCGATAGAGTCATTGCAACTTGCGATACAGAGGAAGAGGCAGAAAAGATATGTAATGAATATCGTAGAAACCGCAAGTCTATGTATGACTATTTAGTCAGAAAGGATGGCGAATAATGACTAGAGAAGAGTTAAGAAATAATTATGGAAATGAAATCTGTGAGTTATGCCACCGAGAGTATTATACTAGCAGAGCACTCCCAGAATCACTTTGCGAAGGTCAGTTTTGCGAAGAGGCAGAAGATTATTTCGCAGAAGATCATAATATAAAATTGGAAGATTAAGTATGGAGAAAATTTATAAAGGCGAAATTCAGAGATTGTTTCCAATTTTAGAGGCAATTAAAGAAGGCAAGACCATTCAGTGGAACGATATGGGCGTATGGTGTGATATTGATGGTGACGATGAGGGCTTTGTTCTTGATACATTGATAGGAAAACCTGATGGCTATCGTATTAAGCCAGAACCAACCTACCGCCCATTCAAGAACGCAGAAGAGTGCTGGCAAGAATTGTTGAAACATCAGCCGTTTGGTGTTGTTAAAGATAAGTACTTTGCTAATTATCAAACACATCGTGCATTCACATGCTTAGTTACTAATGGTTGTCACTTCCGTGGATATGAAGATGAGACATTTGAAAGTAGCTTTAAGAATTTGTTATTTGCCGATGGCACTCCATTTGGTATTAAAGTGGAGGAATAGCATATGATATTGTATCAGATTTGGTGTAAACGTACTTATGTTAGTGGCGGTTTCTGTGAAGGCGAAGATGAGCCAACACAACTAATATTTACTACATTAGATAAGGCACGTTCAAAAATACCAAAAGACCATTATAGTAAAGAAAATGGTTCACGTGAATACTACATTAAAAAGATTGAAATTGAATAAAAATGGAGGAATAGTTATGGTAATTTCAAGAAAGAAACAATTAAATTATGTTTTGAACCTTGATTATCCAATTATTGGTAATAAAGTTCAAATAGATTTGGATGATACAGATAGTATCACCTTTTCTCGCTTTGTATCAAAAAAGGCAGTAGTAATGTGTGCAAATAGGTTAGAGTATATTTTGGCTAACAACCCAGATAACTTTGACCTTGATATAGAGTTAAGCAATTTGCATGAAACCTTGCGATTTGCAGAGAAGAATCTTAAAGTCGCAGGTGGAATAGAAGAATGGAATGGGAATACAGCATGGCTATGTGTTAATTCTTTCGGCATGGAACTTATGTTCGCATCTAAACCTAAAAAGATTGATGATAGTTGGCGAGATGATAATGGATGTTGTAAGTGTTTAGAACTACCTAAAGGCAGTATCAAGAAACTCATCGGAAGAGAACTTACTTGGAGCGATGATGCTGTAGAACTTAAAAAAGAATAGTTATGACAAAACCTTACAGAATCAAGCATAAGGCTAGTGGATATTTCTACCAACGTTACAACGGAAGTAACCTTGGCAAGAAAGGCAAGGTGTATATGAATAATCAATCACCATTTACAATGTGTGATAATGAGAACTTTATACGTATTCAGATTCGTCACAACACTTTAGCTTATAAGGCATTGAGAGATACGCTTGCCAAATATGTTATAGGTAAAAATGATGAGTGTGAATGGCATAGTACATCTTACAGAGTTCCGAAAAGTGAATTTGAAAAAGAAGAATTATAGCTTATGAAAGTAGAAAATATCAAGTTTAAGGCAAAACGTCTTGACAACGGAGAATGGATAATCGGAAGCTTTGTTGTAATGAAGATTCCTGCACTTAGCAAAACTACTATAGGTATCGTAGAAGCAGGCGGTGCAACGCTTCATGAAATTGACCCTGTTACTGTCTGCCAGTTCACAGGGCTGACAGATTGTGAAGGTAAAGAATTGTTTGAACACGACCTAATACATTTCGTAGGGTATAAGCCTATAGGCGAAGTGATTTGGTCAGAAGAGAACTATGCTTTTATGGTAGTCAGCGGAAATGAACCTTTTTATTGGCTTTCAGAAGTTCTGGAAATTGGTAAGATAGAAAGAGTTGGCAATAAATTCGATAAAAAGAAATAGCGTATGATGCGTATAAAAAGTATATTCTCTATGTTTGCTTATTGGGATAGAGTACATCAATTCCCAGACGGGCATATTAAAGTAGAAAATAATTTAGCTTGGAGAAGAAAACATATGCATGTTCGCAGTAGTAATAAACAAATACCTTTTTAGCGTATGAAAAAAGAAACAAGAAATGTAGTAGTTCTCGATTGGGAGGATAAAATTAAGCTACAACAATTTATCAAGGATTTGGAACAAATCTCTGAGACTTACCAAAGGCCTTGTAAGGAACTTACAGGTATCAATAATACAATTTACTATCTCAAAACGATTGAGGAGAAAATTAATTAAGATATGAGACTTTTAAAGAAAGATAAGCTAACGGCATATTGGGATAAGAAAGAGAACTGCATTGGTGCTTATCATCCTCTAGGGTTTATGACTCAAACAGATGCTCATTATCTTTTCGATAAGGTCTTCACCAAAGAGTTTGTCAAAGAAATGACTGATAGAGGATATGATGTTACAACGATGAAGTTTGAAATCTCTCCCAAGTTGCCGAACTATGAGCGATTCAACGGCTTATCAGAGAAGTATTACGGAAAGAAATAGTAGCGTATGAAGAATAAGATTTTAAACTTAATTAAGTCAGCCGTTTGGTTTGTCTTGTGTTTGTTTGTAGGAGCATTGATTTTTGAGGGCATTCGCTCTTTGGCTAATAGCAATGAACCTGCAAAGAAGATTGGTATGTCAGTATTCACAGAGGAAGGACACGATTATCTGGTTGTGGACACGAAACATGGTGTTTGCGTTGTTCACGCAGAAAGTTGCCCTTGTCGTAAAAAGAAGTAGCGTATGGAAAATAATATGTTTGAAGATATTGTTGCTGAAGGCAATATAGTTGTGATAAATAATAATTGGATTGTGTTATGTAAGCGTTGGAAACCAGAGTGTCACAATCTCTTCTGTTATCTTTATCTTCACAAGGAAGCTAAGAATTTAATGGTAGGCTCTCATTTTACAATGACCGAGGATAAAAAGAAATCTACTCGGTTGGCTACCAACGAGGAACGTCTTATGCTTTTTGAGGAAATGTTCAAGTATGGAATTGCTTTCGATAAGCACGTCCATCATTTGGTTGGAATGTTGGTTGGTGTATGAAGATTAGGTTGGCAAAGAAGATAATGAAGCAAGCTCGTCATCTAAGTACGGCAAGTGATTATTGGTACAGAAGATTAAGAGATTTTGAGTACAAAATATGCTATGGTTTTGTTGGTAAAAAAGGCCATAGAATCACCAAGGCGATAAGTTTAACAAGTAAAAAGAAATGAGATATGAATGAGTTTA
>JAJWOH010000329.1:0-1201 GCA_021635485.1 Segatella copri
CAGTTGCGTAGTGGTGAAGCCTTATTTGGCAAGGACGGAGCATTAGCTCCATTGTTAGAGCGTATTCTCAACTCAGCTCTCGAAGGTGAGATGGACGCTCATTTAAGTGAAGAGGAACGCTCTTCCGGCAACCGTCGTAATGGTAAGATGAGTAAGAAGGTTCAAACAAAATATGGTGAGGTCACTATAGAGACTCCTCGTGACCGAGACGGAACTTTCCAACCTGAGACCGTAAAGAAGCGTGAGACTATTCTTGCCAATGGCATGGCAGACCAGATTATTGAGATGTACGCCATGGGCACCAGCACACGTGACATCAGCAGCTACTTTGAGCGTGAGTTCAACACAACTCTATCAGCCGATACTATCAGCTCTATAACAGACCGTGTATTACCCGAAATCACCGCCTGGAAGTCTCGCATGCTCGATCCTGTATATGCCATTTGCTGGCTTGATGCTATCCATTATAAGGTAAAGGATGAGAATGGCAGAGCTGTCACACGAGCCATTTACAACATTCTTGGTATCAACAAGGAAGGCCAAAAAGAACTGTTAGGTATGTATGTGTCTAAGAGTGAAGGAGCTAACTTCTGGCTAGAAGTTCTTACGGATCTTCAGAACCGTGGTGTTCGAGACCTCTTGATTTGTTGTATTGATGGTCTCAAAGGCTTCCCAGATGCCATCCAAAGCGTATTTCCTGAGAGTTCTGTGCAGCTCTGTATTGTCCATCAGATACGCAATTCTATCAAGTATGTTGGCAGTAAGCATCAAAAGGAGTTTATCAAGGATTTAAGAACAGTATATGGTGCAGTAAACAAAGACTCCGCTGCTGCTAATTTAGACCTGTTAGAGTCTAAGTGGGGAGAGATGTACCCAATTGTCATCAAGTCATGGCGTGACAATTGGGAACGTCTGACAGAGTATTTCCAATATACTCCAGCCATCCGTAAACTCATTTATACGACCAATACGGTTGAGGGGTATCACAGACAGGTAAGAAAGGTCACAAAGACTAAAGGGGTCTTTCCTACGGATAATTCTTTGGAGAAGCTTGTGTACTTAGCTTACCGCAACATCCGTAAGAAATGGACTATGCCACTGGCAAATTGGGGACAAATTTCTCAACAATTGGCAATAAAATTTGGAGATAGATTTAAAATTATGTAACTTTGCAGCCGAAAAGGCTTCCCTGCTGGGGGCA
>JAJWOH010000162.1:0-2140 GCA_021635485.1 Segatella copri
GGCTCCCTGCCTTCTTCCTCTATGGCAAGCTGCTCCAGCTGGTAATCACGGGCAAAGTAGGTGAGGATAGGGTGATAGATCACAAACTTGCGTACCATCTCGGGATGATTCTTGAAACCCTCTCTGATGGTGCTGTCTCGCTTGTCGATGATCTTCAGCAGCGACAGATAGTTCTTCTCAAAGAATGCCTTGTTCTTCGGCTCCAGATTGCAGAGTGCCTTGAAGATGTTGCTGGAGATGATGCGGGCGTTTTTGCAACTCATCCATACATGCGGGTCGGTATTGCCGCCTGGTGTCTTGGCGGGCGTGATGCCTGTGGAGGTATCTATCACCTTCATGTCAGGAGCGTTAACCTGCAGCTTCTTCATCCAGGTCTGTTCGAAACCGATGCTTCCCACTTTCAGATAGAGGGCACTCCTGGAGAGTTCCATCATCTGCTGGGCATAAGGCTCGTAAGTTTCTGGATTGTTGCCGTTGGATACCATCACGTTGACATCCACCTTATCTCCGGCAATCTTATCAACGAAAAACTTGTAGGGAGGGATGGTTACGGTAACAGCAGGTTTGCCATCGCTGTTGGCGACAGATTCCTTTCCGTTACTTTCTGCGGTTTTGCCTTTCTGCTGGCTGCCTTTACAGCCCGCGAAAACCACACATAATATAATAAGGTATAAATACTTTCTCATAAGCAGTCAATCTATATGAATCAATTCTTTGTTTTCTTCGCAGCTTGTTTAAAAGATGAAACTGAGTCCGTAAACCAGCAGTACATATCTCAACACCTTTCCGATGGTGATGCTGATGACAGAAATCACGATGTTGGCTCTCGTCAGTCCCAAAACGATGGTGATGGCACTTCCCAACAGGGGCAGAAAGGCGAAGAACCCCATCCAGGCACCTCTGTCGGCCATGAAGTTCTGAGCCTTGTCGAGACTCTCTTTCTTTACATGCAGATATTTCTCTATCCATTCCAGTTTGCCCATCCGTCCTACGCCATAATTAAACATAGAACCGAGCACATTGCCGATGCTTCCATACAGTACGAGCTGGATTGGTTCCAGTCCGGCAGCCTGTAAGCCCGACATGACCACCTCGCTGCTGAAGGGAAAGAAACTGCCGGCAAGGAAGGCTGCTACCAGCATGCCCCAGTAGCCCCAGCTCATTAAGAAATCTATTATCCAACTCATAGTAATACGGTTTCTGGTACGAGTATGTTATATGCCATGATAAGTACCAGCATGATGAGCAGCAGGATGAAGGTGATGTTGGTTAACTTACCTCTGGTGAATGTGATGAAATGGGCGATAAGCGGTGCTGTATTCACAATCAGGATGCCGCCCAGTTCCTGTATATGTTGAGGCTGCAGGATGATGAAGATGATGCTGGCAGCCGATAACATGATAAACGTTTCGTAGATCATGCGGGTGCGTATCTTGTCGCCGTAGCTGGTGCGTATGAAGTGGATGGAACCGATGATGGTGAGCAGGGTAACGAAACTCAGGTTCAGAATCTGATGGTCGGTAACCTGCGAATAATCAAAGAGTTCGCTGTAGTTGATGAATCCACAGAAGTGATCTGCCAACCCCTGTATGTTGTCGGTATAGAAGAAATAGCCTGCTGCAAACCAGTAGGGCACGATGAGACCTACCAAGGATGCAAAAAATGTCTTTACGCTAAACGAGAGGGTAAACACCATCATCATAATCCACAGTATAGGCATGAAATAGCCTATCTGCACGAAAATCAACGATGCCAGACCGATGCAGGCAAAGGCGTAGAAAGTCCAGCCTGTAGAGCGTTTATCCTGATAGCAATTCCAGATAATGAGATAAAAGGCGATGAAACACATCGTCACAATACTGCTTTTTAAAGAGAGGTGGGGGAGTCCTGCCATCGTCATTAATGCCAGAAAACTGCAGGATACCATTCGGCTGTAGGTACGCATCAGGGCATTACGGTTGTTCAGTTCCACCATCAGCAGGGTAGACATGGCTGTGAAAGCAAATTCTACCCAGATATTGGATACCAATAAACCTACTGCAACCCAAACCAGTGTGGCAAGGGTTGCAGTAATAGGTAAAGAGTAGCGGCTAGCCGCTACTTTATTTTGAAAAGTTTTCTTTCTTAACATCTAATTCAA
>JAJWOH010000162.1:2240-5897 GCA_021635485.1 Segatella copri
ATTCAACATTAAAAAACTAAAGGTCCTGTCCGATATCAGAACGGAAGTACTTGTCGGTGAACTGGATCTTCTGTGCCTCGGCAAAGCTCTTCTTCAAGGCTTCTTCTTTGTCCTTGCCGTAGCTGCTTACGCAGATGACACGACCACCATTGGTTACTACCTGACCATCCTTCATGGCTGTACCGGAGTGGAATACTACTGAACCTTCCACATCGTCGATGCCCTGGATAGGATAACCCTTCTTGTAAGCCTCTGGATAACCGCCGCTTACGAGCATTACGCAGACTGCAGCACGCTCGTCAAACTCGATGCTGCGCTTGTCCAAATCGCCTGCTGCTACACCTTCGAAGAGATCCACGATGTCGCTCTTCAGACGGAGCATCACGCTCTCTGTCTCTGGATCACCCATACGGCAGTTGTACTCGATGACCATAGGCTCGCCTTCAACGTTGATCAGACCGAAGAAGATGAATCCCTTATAGTCGATGTTCTCCTCAGCAAGTCCTTCTACTGTAGGACGGATGATGCGCTCGTCAACCTTCTGCATCCACTCCTTGGTAGCGAATGGTACAGGGGTAACGCTACCCATACCGCCGGTGTTCAGACCGGTATCGTGCTCGCCGATGCGCTTGTAATCCTTAGCCTCTGGCAGAATCTTGTAGTTCTTGCCGTCGGTCAATACGAATACAGAGCACTCAATGCCGCTGAGGAATTCCTCGATGACTACGCGTGCAGAAGCGTTGCCGAACATACCGCCGAGCATCTCCTTGAACTCCTTCTTAGCCTCTTCCAGGGTAGGGAGGATGAGAACGCCCTTACCGGCGCACAAACCGTCAGCCTTCAATACATAAGGAGCCTTCAGTGTCTCCAGGAATTTCAAGCCTTCTTCTACGTGCTCGCCGTCGAAAGTCTCATACTGGGCAGTAGGGATGTTGTGGCGCTTCATGAACTTCTTGGCGAAGTCCTTGCTGCCTTCCAATACGGCGCCAGCCTTTGATGGACCGATGACAGGGATGTTCTGGGTGCGAGGATCGTTCTTGAAGTCATCGTAAACACCCTTTACCAATGGGTCTTCCGGACCTACTACTACCATATCAACGCCATTTTCTACTGTGAAGTTCTTGAGCGCCTCAAAGTCGTCTGCCTTGATATCTACGTTCTCGCCGACATTCTGTGTACCGGCATTACCAGGAGCGATGAAGAGTTTCTCACACTTCTCGCTCTGAGCGATTTTCCATGCTAAGGCGTGCTCGCGGCCACCGCCTCCTAACAATAAAATTTTCATTTGCTGTAAGTTATTGTTTGTTATTGATGTAGGAGTAAACTCCCCTTTTTCGGGGGATGTTTACTCCTAGATATTTACTTGAGATAATCGAAGAAATAATTGCTGATGCGCTCATGCAGATGAGTGCTCTGATGACCTCTCATGTTGTGAGGCTCGCCAGGATAGACGAAGAAGTCTGGCTGGGTGCCTGCGGCGATGCAAGCCTTGAGGAAGGTGAGGCAGTGCTGTGGCACTACAGTCACATCGTTCAAGCCCTGGATAATCTGCAGCTTGCCCTTCAGGTTCTTTGCCTGATAGAGCAGAGAGGTCTTCTTGTAACCCTCTGGGTTGGTCTGTGGGGTGTCCATATAGCGCTCGCCATACATCACCTCGTACCAGTGCCAGTCGATAACCGGACCGCCTGCTACGCCTACCTTGAACACGTCAGGGTGGTTGGTCATCAGCGAGATGGTCATGAATCCACCGAAGCTCCAGCCGTGAACACCAATCTTGTCAGCATCTACGTAAGGAAGCGTCTTCAGATATTCTACACCCTTCATCTGGTCCTGCATCTCAATCTGTCCGAGTTGGCGGAAGGTAGCCTGCTCGAAAGCCTTGCCACGGTTCTCGCTTCCACGGTTGTCGAGGATGAAGAGCAGATAGCCCTTTTCTGCCATGTAGGTTTCCCAACCACGGCTAGAGTAGTTCCAGCGGGCGTCTACGTTGTGGGCATGAGGTCCACCATATACATATATAATGGTAGGATATTTCTTGTTAGGGTCGAAGTTTACCGGCTTCACCATTCTCCAGTAGAGGTCGGTTTCGCCATCGGCAGCCTTGATGGAACCGCAGCTGTACTCAGGCACATTATAGCCCTTCCAAGGGTTCTCGGCTGTGAAGTAAGCGGTGCGCTTGCCGTTCTCGGTGTTCACGAGGGCAATCTTGCGAGGCACGGTAGGAGTAGAGTAGTTGTCGAAGACATACTGTCCGTTCTCGCTCAAAGTGGCGCTGTGCCATCCCTTGCCGCAATCATCTACCAGCGTACGCTTGCCGGTTTTTGTATCTACGGCAAAGATGTTTCTCTGGATAGGCGATTTCTCGTTGGATGCGATGATGATACTCTTGCGCTTGCTGTTGAAACCGAGCACTTCCATCACTTCCCATTTGCCGGAAGTCAACTGCTTGATTTCAAGTGATTCTGTATTGCTTGCCATGCGGCTTCCGTGCTTGCCCAGGGTGCAGAGATAGAGGTGGTTGTAGCCATCCTTGCGGCTCTGCATGATGAAACTGCTGCTGTCCCAAGGCAGGAACTGGATAGGGTGGCAAGGCTCTACATATTTCTCATCGGTCTCGCGATAGAGCTCGCCAGTCTTCTCGCCGGTTTCTGCGCTGTAGGCGGTAAGACGGCAGTCGTTCTGGTCGCGGTTCAGTTCGAACATATAGATGGTCTTGCTGTCCGGACTCCATGCGATGTTGGTGAAGTAGCGGTCGGTTGGATCGCCAGCCTTCAGATAGATGGTCTTGCCGGTCATGCAGTCGAACACGCCTACGGTTACCTTGTGTGAAGTCTCGCCTGCCATCGGATACTTGTCTGGTGCAGGAGTAGCAATGCAACTCTGTGTTTCAGGATGATTGAAACCGATTTCCGGGATGTCGACCTGCGGATAGTCGGTTACCATACTCTGGTCCATGCAATAGAAGGCGAGCAGTTCGCCGTTCGGACTCCAGAAGGTTCCCTTGCTGATACCGAACTCATCGCGGTGAACACTCTGTCCATAAACAATTTCGCGGCTTCCGTCCTTTGAGAGTTGGAAATCGTGAGATTTCTTCTCTTTTGTCAGGGCGTTGCCGGTTACATCGAAGGTACGCACATAGAGGTTGCTGCCCTTCAGATAGGCGAAGGCGTTCTGCTGGGCGTTAGCCTCCAGGATGTTCTCGCCGTCAGCAAAATCCATCTCGCTCAGCAGCTTATGCTTCTTGAAGTCTACGGTATAAGTCTTGCTGCCGTTACTTACCATCACGATGCTCTTGCCTGCAAAAGGGAAGAGAGCATTGTAGAGGGCTCTTACCTTGATGTCCTTGGTAGGAGCAATCCACTGGTTGATGTCATTGATGCCGAAGAGTTTGGTCTCCTTGCCAGTCATCTTGTTGACGAGATAGCAGGCATCCACATCCTGGCGAACGAGCTCGTTGCCCCACCAGGTGCACCAGCGGTTCTTAGCTACCATGTTACGATAGTTGTTGCCGCCGAAGTTCAGGTCTTCCAAAGTAAAGGTTTTCTCGCCTTTCTGAGCAGGAACCACGCCCTGAGCCTGTAAGTCGGTTGCATTCATAGCCATCATGATCATAGCAGCAAAAGATAATTTATAAATTGAATTCTTCAGATTCATTAT
>JAJWOH010000025.1:0-14221 GCA_021635485.1 Segatella copri
CTGAAGCCGAGGCTGCTAAGAAACGTGCCGAAGAGGAAGCTTTGGCGGCGCAGAAACGGGCAGAAGAAGAGGCTGAACTGGCAAGAATAAGAGCAGAAAAAGCCCGACTGGCGGCTGAGGCTAAGGCACGTGAGGCTCAGCAGCGTGCAGCCCAGGCACAGTATGAGGCGCAGGAAGCCCAGAAGGGTGAACGCTTTGAAGAAGAACAGGAAAAAGGTGTATAGCTTTTTCATGGGTCATCGCAAGTACTTACGTGATCCATCGGAGCTACTTGCGTTTTTATGGTATATGAAAAAGAAAGGCAGGGGTTCTTTGAGGAATCCCTGCCTTTCTTTGTGCTTGACCAAACTATAGGTTTGGCCTTTATCTCATAAAAGATGTATTATCCAAACAACTGGATGGTATAGAGATAGATTACTGCTGCCGGTATCGCCATGAGCGAAGAGTCGAAGCGGTCGAGCATGCCTCCATGTCCTGGCAGGATGTTGCCACTATCCTTTACTCCGAGGGTACGCTTGAAGAGGCTTTCTACCAGATCGCCCCATGTGCCGAAGAATACCACAACCAGACCTAAACCTTCCCAACCGAGAATGCTGAGACGGTGGGCTTCGCCATCGTTGGCAATATAGCCGATGATGCCTGCTGCTATCAGTACGAATATGCCTCCGCCTATGCTGCCTTCCCAACTCTTGGCTGGACTGATGCGAGGAAAGAGCTTATGCTTGCCGAAAAGCGAACCGCTGCAATAGGCACCGGTATCATTGGTCCAGAGGAAAATGAAAATGCTCAAAGGCAACAGCATGTCGTAATGTATCTGGCCATCGAAAGCTGATGTCTCGAAACTCAATACATTGATCATCGAGAAAGGCAAGGCAATGTACAACTGAGAGAGCATAGTGTAAGCCCAATCGTTGATGGCATCCTTGTTGCCTGTATACAGCTCGCTGATGAAAAGATAGAGGATGGTGAGCAGATAAGGTACGAAAACCACGAAATTGCCCACAATGCCCATGCGGAAACCAGCCACGGCAAGGAAGAAGTAAACACCCGCCACGGTGCTGATGAAACGGTTTACCGTAACATTCTCCTTCTGGTTAACTAATCCGCAATACTCCCAGATGCTCAATCCTGTAATGAGGGCGAACAGGATAACCATTGCCCTGGGATTGAGAAAGCAAGATACCATGCACACCACGAAAAATACGCCTGTGATGGATCTTATCACTAGATTCTTCTGTTTGTCAGTCATATCGGTTTTGTTTTATTCGTTCTTGTTTTCTTCCGAACCTTCATCCTTCTTGGAAGTCTCATCAGAATCTGCATTCTTCTTCTGGTTCTCTTCATGCTCCTTGATGGCAGCCTGAACTTCAGGAAGTTCCTTTACGGCGTCATCGTCTATCTTAGGCTGTTCGTCTTCCATGATTTCCTGCGAACGGCTCAACCAAGGGCGTTTGCCAAAGATATGTTCTACGTCTTCTGCCATAATCACCTCTTTCTTGATCAGGAGCTCTGCTAAGGCATTGTGGCCTTCCTTGTGCTCCATCAGAATGTTCTTGGCACGGGTATACTGCTCGTTTACAATCTTCAGAACTTCCTGGTCTATCTCGCGGGCAGTAGCCTCTGAGTATGGACGCTGGAATGAATATTCGTTCCGGTTGTAAAAGCAGATGTTTGGCAACGTCTTGCTCATACCGAGATAAGCTACCATACCGTAAGCACTCTTTGTGGCACGCTCCAGGTCGTTCATGGCGCCTGAAGAAATATGACCGGTGAAGAGTTCTTCTGCGGCACGTCCACCCATCAATGAACACATCTCGTCGAGCATCTGTTCCTTGGTGGTTATCTGGCGCTCTTCAGGCAGATACCATGCAGCACCGAGAGCCTGACCACGAGGTACGATGGTAACCTTGATGAGAGGGTTGGCATACTGGCAGAACCATGAGATGGTTGCGTGACCTGCTTCGTGGAGGGCGATGCTGCGCTTCTCATCAGCAGTCATCACTTTGGTCTTCTTCTCCAGACCGCCTACAATACGGTCTACGGCATCGAGGAAATCCTGTTTGCACACAGCCTTCTTGTCGTGGCGTGCAGCAATGAGGGCGGCCTCGTTACAAACGTTGGCAATATCTGCACCCGAGAAACCTGGAGTCTGACGGGCTAGGAGATCTACATCTACTGTTTCGTCAATCTTGATAGGTTTGAGATGAACCAGGAAGATAGCCTTACGTTCGTTCAAACCAGGGAGATCTACGTGAATTTCGCGGTCGAAACGTCCGGCACGGAGCAAGGCACTGTCGAGCATGTCTACACGGTTGGTAGCTGCAAGGATGATGACACCACTGTTGGTACCGAAACCATCCATCTCTGTAAGGAGGGCGTTCAAGGTGTTCTCTCGCTCATCATTACCACCCATGGCTGGGTTCTTGCTGCGGGCACGGCCTACAGCATCAATCTCATCGATAAAGATGATACAAGGTGATTTCTCTTTAGCCTGGCGGAACAGGTCGCGTACACGTGAGGCACCTACACCTACGAACATTTCAACGAAATCGGAACCGCTCATGGAGAAGAAAGGTACTCCTGCCTCGCCGGCAACAGCCTTAGCCAAGAGGGTCTTACCAGTTCCCGGAGGGCCTACGAGAAGGGCTCCCTTTGGAATCTTACCACCCAAGTCGGTATATTTTTGTGGGTTTTTCAGGAAGTCTACAATTTCCTTCACTTCCTGCTTGGCACCTTCCTGTCCGGCCACATCCTTAAAGGTGATGCCGATGGCATTTCCCTTTTCGTACATCTTAGCTTTGCTTTTGCCCACGCTGAAGATGCCGCCGCCCATACCGCCGCTGCCCATTCCGCCGCTGAATCTTCCTGACATCCAAAGGATGAAGAATACGAAGAAGAGCAGAGGTGCCAGATTGAAGAGCGTGCTTAAGAAGTCGTTATCCTTCTGGTTGTCGTAGCTGAAGGAGCGTATCTTCTTTTCCTTCAACATCTGGTTGGCATAGCGTTCCACTTCGTCAACCGAGCCGAACTGTACTTTTACGTATGGGTTAGGACCTACAGACTTTGCCGGCATATTGTATACATCGCGCGTATATTTCGGGTTGATGTATATTTTGAGGGTGCTTTCTGTTTTATTGGCCACAACACTGAGCACATAACCCTTGTCTACATACTGTTTGAACTGGGTGTATGTGGCTTCCTTGGCAGCGCTGCCTCCAATCGCATCGCCTCCTCCTGTAAAGAAGAGGATAATCATGGTGATGAGGCAGATGGTGAAAAGCCAGGTCATATTAAATCGTGGCATCTTTGGTCCGCCATTGCCACGAGGCTTCATATTATTGCTTTGTTCCATTTTATTTTATATGTATAACTTTTAGTCGAAAAACAATGTCTGATCCATCATGTAGGATGGGAGAGACTGACTAGTCGAGATCTGGTATATGGGTAAGCTTTGCATCCTCCCATAAATGTTCGAGGTCGTAATAAGTACGTACTTCCGGAAGAAAAATGTGTACTAATACGTCAACAAAGTCCATTGCCACCCACTGGTCGTTGCCGAGACCTGCTACATTTACAGGTTTTTCTTTCAGATTCTTGCGCACGATGTCTCCCACAGAACCTGCGATAGCTTCAACCTGAGTAGGGCTTCCTCCCTGGCAGATGATGAAGTACTTGGCAATGCTTCCATCGATTTCTGTCAGGTCGGCGATAACAATGTCTTGACCTTTCTTTTCTTGTATACCTTCTTTAATAGTCTCTACGAGTTGTTTAACTGTGTTCATTTATCTTTTCTTTCTTACTTAATTTATATTCTCTATTTTTCTGCAAAGATACATTATTATAATGGAAAATCGACTTAAAAGGCAAAAAAAATGTGGAAAATTAAAGAAATTGCGCTTTTTTTAGAAAAAAGTGCCGAAAAATTTTGTAGGTTCAAAAAAAACTAGTACCTTTGCACTCGCAATTGAGAAATGAACATCTCTTTTGCTGATATTGGGATATGGTGTAATGGTAACACTACAGATTCTGGTCCTGTCATTCCTGGTTCGAGTCCGGGTATCCCAACAATCAAAAAGTTCTATTTTAAGTTTGGGATATGGTGTAATGGTAACACTACAGATTCTGGTCCTGTCATTCCTGGTTCGAGTCCGGGTATCCCAACTCATATGGTAAGGCATCTTTCAGTAATGAAAGGTGTTTTTTTTGTTTATAGGAATTCTGTTTTATGGAGTATTCATAGCAATAAACCCCAGGGCTTTCGCCCTGGGGTTTATTGTATTTATTTCTTCTCGGCATCAATAGCCTTGATTTTCTGCTTTACCATTTCGAGGTCAGCCTTGAGTTTCTCAATCTTACGGTTCATTTCTTCTACCAGGTTGTTTCCCTTCTTGCTGGCTGTATTGAAGAAACCGAGGTTGTTCTCGTAGGTAGTAATCTCGCTGCGCAACTGGTCGTAGCGGCGCAAGAGTTTGCCACGCTCATTGCCGAGTGCATTGCCGCCTTCCTTGGCAACATTCTTCAAGTTGTTCTTGAAGTTGTCAAAGTGGCGCTTAGCATTGGTGGCGTGAAGTTTCTCATAGGCTGCATCGATAGCCTCATGATACTCTTTATAGACCTTGTCTTTCTCTTTGAAAGGAACGTGTCCGATTGCACTATATTGCTTGGCAAGATCTTTGAGCTTCTTTTGGAAATCGTTGTCTGAAATCTCTGCAACTACAAGTTCCTTGAGTTGGGCAATAATGTTGCGCTTCTTGTCCAGATTGGCATGTTCCTCGCTGCGTGAACCAGCGTTCTGCTTGTTGCGGGCTTCGAAGAACTTGTTGCAGGTATCCAGAAATTCCTTCCAAAGCAATTCGCCTTGTTTATGAGGTACGGTACCCACCTTCTTCCATTCTTTCTGAAGAGCGATGAACTTGTCGCCAGTCTTCTTCCAGTCTGTACTGTCAGCCAGTTCCTTTGCCTTGTTTACGAGTTGCTGTTTCTTTTCGAGATTGGCAGAGTAGGTATCTTTCAATCCTTTGAAGAATTCTGCCTTCTTGTTGAAGAATTCATCGTTGGCGATGCGGAAACGCTCAAAAATCTTGACGTTCATTTTCTGAGGGGCAAAACCGATAGTGCGCCACTCTTTCTGAATCTCTATGATTTCCTGGGTAACCTTTTCCCAATCCTTGGCAGTCTTGTATTCTCCTTGGTTGGCAGCCTCTACCTTTTCGCAGAGGGCAGTCTTCTTGGCGAGGTTTTCCTCTTCCTTGGCACGCAGGTCTTCGAAGTGCTGCTGGTGCTTCTTGTTGATAACAGTGCTGGCAGCCTTGAAACGCTCCCAAATCTGCTCTCTCAACTCCTTGGCAACAGGACCAATCTCACGATATTGCTGGTGGAGGTCCTGAAGCTGGTGGAAGGCAGAAATAACATCCTCTTCCTCATTGAGTTTCTCTGCAGCCTCGCAGAGCTTGGTCTTGGCTTCAAGATTCTTCTTGAAGTCATATTCGCGGGCTTCGCTGTTCAACTTGAGCATGTCGTAGAACTGCTCTACATAGAGCTGGTAGTTCTTCCATACCTCGTTTGCCTTGTCTGCAGGGATGTTCTTGATTTCTTTCCATTCCTGCTGCAAAGCCTTGAAGTCCTGATATGATTTGTTTGCCTCCTCCGGTGAGGTGGTCATGGCCTTTATCTTTTCGATAATTTCCTCTTTTTTGCGGAGATTATCTTGTTTTTCTTCTTCTTGTGCCAGGAAGATCTTGGCTCTTTTCTCCTTGATGAGTTGCATCTCAGCCTTGAAGGCTTCTTCGGTGTCATCAGGTAGAAGGATATACTTCTCTGGGTCACCGCCTTTTGCGAGATACTCTTTCATCTGTGCGTCTCTTTCTGCGAGATGAATCTTGTAGAAAGTAGTCTTGAGTAGGTCGAGTTCCTCCTTGTTTGGATTTTCGCTGCTATGAGCGATTTCCTTTACTCTTTCGAGCACTTCCTGCTTGGTGGCATAAGCCTTCTTGGCAGGGTCTTCCAGGGTGCTCTGCTGCAACAGAGCTTTTTCTTGAGAGTCCATCATGTCACTTTGTTTAGTTTATGATTCGAGTTTCTTGGGCCGGTAGTCGCTTATCTGCAATTCGACCCCATACAAAATTATATTATTAATAAGTTGCAAACTTAAAAAAAAAAATCGAATATCATGCCATGATATTCGATTTTTTAATTTTTTTTGTATTTATAATTGTCTTTTTCTTGCTAATCATCGTTTTATGTCCTCTTTTGGGCTACTTAATGCTTATAAGAGTGGTGCATACTTAGAGCAGGCGCTTGTATCTTAAGAAGCCCCATGAAAGTGCGGAAACGAGCACGGAGATAACCAAGGCAATGGCAAATCCGTAATGGCTGTCTTCCATACCGTTGATTAAGTTCATACCGAACAATGAGGAAATCAGCGTAGGCAACATCATGACGATACTGATACTGGTCAAGGTACGCATCGTGGTATTCATGTTGTTGTTGATGATGCTCGAATAGGTATCCATCGTCGACTCCAGAATGTCGGAGTAGATGCTTGTGGTTTCACGTGCCTGTGTCATCTCGATGTTTACGTCTTCGATGAGGTCGGCATCAAGTTCGTCCACCTGCAGCTTGAACTTCAACTTAGACAGGAGATTCTCGTTGCCTCGGATAGAGGTGATGAAGTAGGTAAGGGAGTCCTGCAGGCGGCTCAGACCAATCAGGCTCTCATTGTTCACACCATGATCGAGGTTTCGTTTTGCCTTTTCTATGAGCGAATTGATCTGTTTCAATCGCTTCAGATACCATACCGCTGATGAAAGAAAGAGGCGGAAGGTCATGTCTACATAGTCGGTGAATCCCTCGCTGCGTTTCTGCTGGTAGCTTACGAAATCAATCATCATATTGGTTTCGTAATAGCATACGGTGATGGTAACATCGCGCTTATGGATGATACCCAGAGGCACGGTGGTGTATGGGGTACGGCTGCGTATTTCCTTGACATAAGGGATACGAAGGATGATGAGCATCCAGCCATCGTCATATTCATAGCGGGCACGCTCATCGGTATCGCTGATATCCGAGAGGAAATAATCAGGGATCTTGAATTCTTCTTCCAGCAAGCGCTGGTCTTCATCAGTTGGACATGTTACTTGTATCCAGCAGTTTGGCTGCCACTCATTGAGTACAGTCAGATTCTTGTCTATATTCCAATAAGTCTTCATAGTTTGCTAATCTCCACATAATAAAAGTTTGGGGTATGGAGACTAGCGCTTGGGTACGGCCTACTGAAAGGCTTCATCGTTGCTGAATCTCCACGCCTTACAATTCATTATTGTTCTCCGCGTGATAATCGTCCATTTTGGTGTTATTTTAATGAAACTTATGCAAGTGAATTTGTATGATCTGCTACAGAGATTTTACAAGACTTGCGAAATCGTCTGCAAAGGTAATGATTTCTTTTGAAAACTGGAACAAAAAAGCCGAGAATTTTCACTCTCGGCTTTCTTTTTTAATCTTTTTGTAATTTCTTACCCCTCTTTTTACTTTGCTGGAATCTCTGTCAGGAGCTGCTTGACGAGGTTCCAGAAAGGAGCTACGCAACTGATCTGGCAACGCTCATTGGCTGTGTGAGGGCTAAGCAGGGTAGGACCGAATGATACGACATCGAGGTTAGGATATTTGCTCAGGATGATAGAGCATTCCAAACCTGCGTGAACAGCCTGTACCTTACCGTCTGTGCCGTTCTGCTCTTTGTAAACCTTCAATACGTGTTCCAGAATGTCGCTCTTAGGGTTAGGGTTCCATCCCATGTAGCTGCCGCTGAATTCAACCTTCATGCCTGCCATGTTGAAACAGCTTTCTACCATTGTGGCAAGATACATCTTGTAGTATTCGTGGCTAGAACGGGCCAGAATCTTGATGGCAGCCTTGCCGTCGCCAATCTCAACGATTGCGAGGTTTGAAGATGTCTCTACGATTTCAGGCATAGATGGAGCCATACGCAATACGCCATCGTGGCAAGCGTAGATTGCATCTACAAGGTTATCCTGGATTTCGGCAGGAACCTGCATCTTTGGAGTCTCTACATTCTCGGCGAAGAACTCGATGTTCTCAGTTGTTTCAATGCCTTCGAACTCATCACAGATTTCGTCCTTCCAGTCTGCTACCAGGTCATTCAAAGCTTCAATGTTCTCCTTAGGCAGGGTCAGAACAACCTCAGTCTGGAATGGGATGGCATTGCGCATGTTGCCGCCCTGCCATGAAGCCAAACGGGCATCGAGTTCTGAAATAGCTTCACGAACGAAACGAACCATGCATTTGTTGGCATTCGCTCTGCCTTCGTTGATCTCGATACCGGAGTGACCGCCCTTCAATCCCTTGAGGGTTACCTTAACGGCTGCATCTTCCTTGTCAGTTTCTACCTCTTTATAATCGAGAGTTGCTGTGATGTCGATACCGCCAGCGCTACCGATAACGAACTCGCCCCAAACCTCGGTATCGAAGTTCAAGAGAATGTCGCCGTTTAGTTCGCCTGCTGGGAGATCGTTGGCACCATACATGCCTGTCTCTTCATCGGCGGTAATCAAACCTTCGATAGGACCATGCTGCAAATCTTTTGATTCCATTACAGCCATGATTGTAGCTACGCCAAGTCCGTCGTCGCTACCGAGTGTTGTATGATTGGCACGTACCCAATCGCCATCGATGATGGTTTCGATAGGGTCAGTTTCGAAATTATGCTTGCTGTCTGGTGCTTTCTGAGGAACCATGTCCATGTGCGCCTGCATAATAACGCCTTTGCGGTTCTCCATACCTGGAGTAGCAGGTTTGCGCATCACGATGTTGCCTGCTGGGTCTTGGAAAGCCTCTACACCTGCTTCTTTTGCCCAATCGAGCAAATAAGCCTGAATCTTTTCCAAATGTCCTGATGGACGTGGAACTTGTGTTAACTTGTCAAAGTTGCGCCAGATTTCAACTGGGTTCAAATTCTTAATGTCAGCCATAATATTTTTATTTTAATGTTAAATGTTCAATGTTAAGTTGGGCATACGCCCTAAAGCAAGAGGATTCTTCACTCTTCACTCCTCACTCTTCACTCCTCACTTTCCCGGTAAACGCCAGTGCTATCCAGGCATAGATTCCCAAAAGGACTACAAGCAGGGTTTGCACGGAGTGTACGATGAGAACGAAGAAGAGGGCATCGTTTGCCTGAATGCCATAGAGTATGAGCATTGTCTTGACAGCAAAATGCCAAGGACCGGCTCCGTTAGGAGTTGGTACGATGACCGCTATGCTGCCCACGATGAATGTCACCAGACCGCACATCAGATTAAGATGGGAGGTTGCCTCGAAGCATTGGAAGGTGAGATAGTAGTGGAAGAAATAGCTCAACCAGATACCCAGTGTAAGGGCGATGTAGAGCGGTACATTTCTGACACCTTTCAGCGAGATGATACCTTGCCAAAGACCTCCCAGTGTTGCTTTCACCTTATTATATATAGCGAGTCGCTTGAGCAGATAGTGAGCCAGGATGAGTACTGCTATGCCACAGATAGCTGTCACTATGTAACCTGTGGCTGTAAACTGACAGAGTAAACTGTCCATGCTCGTACCTGTTTTCTCAAAGAAATTGAGGAATACCGGAATCTGCATGACAAAGACCAGCGCCGTAATCAGCAGCACGAGGAGTGAATCGATGGCTCTTTCTGTAACGACGGTACCTAGGGCTTTCGGAAACGAAACATCATCCCATTTCTTCAATACGCCGCATCTGGCAAACTCGCCTGCACGAGGAATCACAAGACTCAGAGCATATGAGAGGAAGATGGAGTAGGTGCTGATACTGGAGCGTGCCTTCTCGCCTAATGGTTCCAGCGACTGTTTCCATCTCCATCCTCTGAACACCTGGGCAGAGATGCCAAAAGGGAACGACAGCAGCATCCAGGTCCAACTCATCTTGTGAAGCAGAACATCTTCTACTTGCTTGAAGTCGAATCCGCGATACATCCAATAAAGGATGGCGCCACCCAAAATGAGCGACAAAGCCACCTTCCATATGTTGTTTGCTATCTTCTTTATATCCATAATTAGATGCAAAGATAATACTTTTATTGACAATATCGTTCGAATCTGCATATTTTTAGCATAAATAAACGCTTGGGCGCCATTTATGGCTAAAAGTATAGCCTTTTTTTTAAGAAACAAGTGACACTTTCCCTTTTTTACCCAAAAAGATAAAAAAAATCGTATACTTCGTGTGGATTCTCGAAAAATAATCGTATTTTTGCAAAATATATAATATAAAGATAAGATATGAAAGCTGTAAAGCCTAAGAAGAATCTCGGTCAGCACTTCTTGACTGACCTCAATATAGCAAAGCGCATCGCCGATACGGTGGATGCCTGCCCGGATATACCTGTTCTCGAAATCGGACCAGGTATGGGCGTTCTTACCCAATATCTCGTAGAGAAACCAAGACCCGTCAAGGCGGTGGAAATCGACTCGGAGTCGGTGGCGTATCTTCATGAGAATTTCCCGACACTCAAGGATAATATCATCGGTGAAGACTTCCTGAGAATGGATTTGAACCAGATATTCGATGGAAAGCAGTTTGTGCTGACAGGTAATTATCCATACGATATCTCATCGCAGATATTCTTCAAGATGCTCGATTACAAGGATCTCATTCCTTGCTGTACCGGAATGATCCAGCGCGAGGTGGCATTGCGTATGGCATCAGAGCCAGGCAACAAAGCCTATGGTATCCTCAGTGTGCTCATCCAGGCATGGTATGATGTGGAATATCTCTTTACGGTAGACGAGAATGTGTTCAATCCGCCACCAAAGGTGAAGAGTGCGGTAATCCGCATGACTCGCAACAAGGTGACAGACCTCGGCTGTGATGAAAAACTGTTTAAGCGTCTGGTAAAGACTGTCTTCAACCAGCGTCGCAAGATGCTCCGCGTGAGTTTAAAGCAGATGTTCCCAGGTGTAACCCCTCGTGAGGATTTCTACACCACCGACATCATGACCAAGCGCCCTGAGCAACTCACTATCCAGCAGTTTGTAGAACTCACCAACTATGTGGGCGAAGAATTGAAAAGATTAGAATTAATAAAATAAAAACATATAATTATGATAGACGTAAAAGAAACTTTGAATTCTGCAGCAGAGCGTATGGAGATGGCAGCAATGTATCTCGCAGAGGAGCTCTCTCATGTTCGTGCTGGTCGTGCTAATGTAGCCATCCTCGATGGTGTGCGCGTAAATAGTTATGGCAGTATGGTTCCTCTGAACCAGGTAGCTACAGTTACAACCCCTGATGCCCGTACTATCGCTATCCGCCCTTGGGACAAAAAGGCTATCAAGGATATCGAAAAGGCTATTATGGATAGTGGTGTAGGTATCACTCCAGAGAACAATGGCGAAATCGTACGTCTGGGTATTCCTCAGCCAACAGGTGAGCGCCGTAAGGAACTCGTAAAGCAGTGTAACAAGATTGCTGAGCGTGCTAAGATTGAGGTGCGCAACGTGCGCCAGGAAATCAAGGAGAAGTTGAAGAAAGCTATCAAGGATGGACTTTCTGAAGACTTGGAGAAGGATGCTGAGAATGATTTGCAGAAACTCCACGACAAGTACATCAAGCAGCTTGAAAACCTGATGGACGAGAAGGAGAAGGAAATCATGACAGTCTAAAACATTCTAGACTTACATTATTTAATAAGTGATAATGAGAGGACTCGTTATTAAAAATACAGGCAGCTGGTACACCGTCAAGACAGACGATGGCCAGCTGATTGAAAGTAAAATCAAGGGCAATTTCAGATTGAAGGGCATCCGCAGCACCAATCCTGTGGCTGTAGGCGATTATGTGCAGCTTATTACCAATCAGGAGGGTACGGCATTTATCTCTTCTATCGAAGACCGCCAAAACTATATCATTCGTAAATCACCTAACCTCAGTAAGCAGAGTCATATTCTGGCTGCTAATGTAGACCAGGCGCTGCTTGTGGTAACGGTGAATTATCCGCAGACTTCTACTACCTTCATCGACCGATTCCTGGCTGGCGCTGAGGCCTACAGAGTGCCTGTTATCATCATCTTTAATAAAAGTGACATACTTTCAGAAGAAGAATTGCATTACGAGAAGATGATGTGCACGCTCTATGAGACCATCGGATACAAATGTATCGAATTGTCGGCAGCTACAGGTGAAGGAGTTGAACTGTTGCGACCTCTTATCAAGGATAAGAAATCTTTGTTGAGCGGCAACAGCGGGGTAGGAAAGTCAACCCTCATCAACCAGCTCATTCCTGATGCAGAGCAGCGTACCGCAGAAATCAGCGAGGCGCATAATAGCGGAATGCATACCACAACCTTCAGTGAGATGCTGGAACTGCCGGAAGGCGGTTATCTCATTGATACTCCGGGCATCAAGGGCTTTGGTACCTTTGATATCGAAAAGGAAGAGCTGACCAGCTATTTTAAGGAAATCTTCAAGTTCTCTCAGGATTGTAAGTTCTCTGATTGTACCCATACCCACGAACCGGGGTGCGCGGTAATCAAGGCGGTTGAGGAACATTATATTGCAGCTAGCCGCTACCAGAGTTATCTCTCTATGTTGGAGGATAAGGACGAAAACAAATACAGAGAGGCTTTTTGATAGTGAAGAGTGAATATTGAAGAGTGAAGAATTTTTAAAAAACATATTAATGAAAGAACAGAAGGACGTCAGGCAGCGTATCGAAGAAGGTGAGTTCGCACAGAGTGCAGAAATCAGTGCGAGCTATCTGGATGAGGACATCTTGATTATAGATAATGTCAAGGTGTTGCAGAACCCCGACCCTATGAGATTCCAGATGAACATGATTGCATCCTGTCAGAGAGGCAGCCTGAGAGCTGAGCTCAACGGACGGGAATTCACCGTGGAGAAGGGCGATATATTTATCAGTCCGCCTAACTCTATTCTCGACATCAAAGAGGTGTCGGAAGATTTTGCATGCACAGCCATGTGTGTCAGCAATCATGGCTTGCTTAGTATCCTTCGTTCTCATATCTCGGTATGGAACCGTGCCATGTATGTGAGCAAGGTTTCGGTGTTGAAGATGAACGAGGTGGATATGGTATTCTATTCTAAGTTTACCGACTTGGTGCGCCTCTGTCTGGATCCGAAGTTCAACGACCGCAGTTCGTGGAAACCATATCGCCGTGAGATAGTGGAGACGCTCCTGAAGAGTGCTCTTCTTGCTGTGAGCAATCTTTTGCTGACAGATCTTCCGAAAGAAACGTTGGGAACCAGTGCCAGCGATTTCTTTGACAGGTTCCTGGAGATGTTGCAGCAGAGCGAAATCAAGCATCAGCCGGTAGAGTATTTTGCGCAGCAGCTTTGCATCACGCCAAAATATCTCTCCATCATCTGCAAGCGCCATTCCGGCAAGACTGCCATCGAGTGGATTACGGAGTATACGCTCGCTGATATCACCTATTATCTCCGTTCCACGACGAAAACAATCAAGGAGATTTCAGGCATACTGGGCTTCTCCAATACCTCATTCTTCGGTAAATATGTAAGAGAGCATCTGCACATGTCACCTCTGAAATATCGTGAAAGCTTGAGAAAACAATAAGTATAAAATAAAAACTCGCAAATTCTAAAGAAGAATCTGCGAGTTTTTTGTTTCTATCAAATAGGGTGGAGCTGGAGGGAATCGAACCCTCGTCCGCACAAGGAAACCATACGCTTTCTACATGCTTATTCCAGCCTTCGGTTTTCGAGGCATGACAGGACCTGGACCACCAATCATACCCTTATCCTCTAAAATTTCATCCATGCAACGAGGTGTACATGAACTATTTCCGATTTACCTGCACCGCTTGATCAACAAGATTCGGAACAACATCCGTTGAGCGATGTCTCGTTCCAGCACCCTGTGCTGGAATAAAGCTAGTTTACTATACTTCGACTAGGCAGCGAGAGCGTAGTTATTTTCGCCAATTAATTTTTTGTTCACTAGGATTAAGGAGGTAGCCAACGAGCCTCCGCATGCTTACGTACCATTTCATCTCGCCGTCAAATCCAGTCAACCCCGAGAATTTTCTGGTATTGGGTGCAAAGATAAGGCGAAAAATTGAAATTACCAAATATTTTTAGGGAAAAAACTGCCAGCATCCTCATTTTCATTATTTTTAGGTATTGCATACCTTCTTAGAAATATGTACCTTTGCAGCCTGA
>JAJWOH010000025.1:14321-17696 GCA_021635485.1 Segatella copri
TCATTATTTTTAGGTATTGCATACCTTCTTAGAAATATGTACCTTTGCAGCCTGATTTAAGATAGTAATAATGATTATGAATATGCTAAATAAAAAAATAACTTGGAGAAAACAACATAAATGGTTAGGCATCGGTATGAGCTTTTTCATGCTGATGTTCTGCTTGTCGGGTATTTTGCTCAACCACCGTTCGCTTATCAAAGATGTGGACGTGAACAGGAAATATCTGCCAAGTCGCTATGAATTCAAGAATTGGAATGGCGGGTTGCTGAGGGGAACGCTTGCTTTGGATGATGCCATATTGCTGTATGGTAATGGGGGAATCTGGCAAACGGATTCTACAGCATCCTCATTCAAGGACTTTAATCAGGGGATGCCAACAGGGGCGGACTGCCGGCAGATAAGAAATGTTATCAGAACGGATGATGGTTCTGTCTGGTCGGTATCTCCATTTTCACTCTACCGGTTGGGGAGTCACAAAATATGGAAAAGCGTAACTCTTCCAACAGAGCCGGAAGAGAAGTTGAGCGACATTTCTGCTCATGGAGATACGCTTTTGGTTCTCAGCCGCTCCTATGCTTATGTTTCCTTGCCACCTTATCAGAACTTCCACCGGATAGAATTGCCTATGCCAAAGGAGTATGATGGGATGGTTACAGTCTTTCGTACGATATGGCTGCTTCATAGTGGAGAGTTGTTTGGCAGCATTGGTAAACTCATCGTAGATGGCATTGCCATAATCCTGGTGTTGCTCTGCATCTCAGGTCTTATCTTCTGGTTAAAGCCTAAACAGAAGAGGTTGCTTCGCTTTTCGCTACAATGGCATGACAAAATAGGCCGATACACCATCATGCTTACTTTGTTGATAGCCCTGACAGGTTGGTGCCTTCGTCCACCTGTGATGATTGCCTTGGTGTTGAACAAGATGCCGTCTATTCCTGGGACGACGCTTCATAGCAAGAACCCTTGGAATGACAAACTCCGTGTGGTGCGTTATGATGAAAAGTTCGGTGACTGGCTCTTGTCAACTTCGGATGGTTTCTTTTCCGTGAATTTCCAGACAGGAAAGTTGGAGTCCATCTCCAATACTCCACCAGTCAGTGTTATGGGATTGAATGTCCTTCAGCAAAACAAAGATGGTAAATGGTATTGCGGTTCGTTTAGTGGTCTCTTTGTTTGGGATAGAGTAAAAGGGACAACCGTTGATTATTCTACCGGGAAAGCTGCTTTAAAGAACGCTGGCGCACCATTCGGAAAAAAGGCGATAGCAGGTATGAGCCAGGATTTCTCTGATACGCCTGTCATTGCTGAGTATAATGAAGGAACCGACTTTGCGCCACAACCCGCTTATATGAACCAACTGCCCATGTCATTATGGAATGTGGCTCTGGAGGCTCATAGCGGTAGAATCTTCATAGGTAGTATTGCTACATATATATTTATCTTCGTGATGGGAATACTTGCCGTATGGTGCCTTTGGTCTGGGTATGTCATTAGGCTGGTGAAGAAGAAATAAAAAAGTTTTAATGCGTTGTTTTAATTGCCATATTGCCATATTGTATGTGTAAATAGTTGATACTCAGCGTAAAAGTATGTATGGCAATTCTCGGAAAAGCGCCGGGAATTGCCATATATTGCCATTGTGAGAATTAGTACCCTCATTTTCGTCGCGACGTATCTGATGCTGCGTCGTGACGCAGTTGTTGTTACGTCGCGATGTATCAGATGCTACGTCGGGACGTAATTTCTTCCGCATCGATGGCGAAGTTATGAATAAAGATTGTTCATGGCAATATATGGCAGATAACCCCTAAAAATAAAGAATTGCCATACCCCTAACAGCTTTGTAATCAGAGAGATTACTGGCTGGTATGGCAATATGGCAATTCTTGAAAAAAAAATATTTAAAAATAAGTCTTATTACTTCACGCTCCACTCAAACAAACCACAGGACAGAGTTTCTGGCTGCTTCAGTTCGAGCTTCACAGCCTTGGTCTTCACTGGGTCGAAATTCACGATGCAGGCTACACCTCGCTTGCATGGATAAGCATCGGCTCCTGGAACTTCCTTCCAGTTGCCTGCCTCGTCCTGATAGTAGAGCTTCCAGCTGTCTGGCACCTTGCAACCGCCCCATGGCTGGTCGTCGTACCAATATACGGTGCTGGTCTTGATCTCCTTGCTCTCTGGGAAGGTGTAGGTAATCCACTCTGTGGTATTCTTCTTTGGCCACCAGTGGATGTATGGGATAGAACGGTCGTTCTCATCGGCAGGAACCAGTCCGTCGGTGATACTGCTCTTGGCTGGCACAGGAGAAGAGAATTCTACCTTAGCCTGAGCTGCGAGAGTTGCAGGAGCAGATGGCTTTGCAGCCTTGACATCCTGTGGCAACCATACCTTCATGTTGCCGTTGCCACGATGAGCCCAGGCGAAGTATGGGATGAGGGTCAGGGTCTGGTCTTTGGTGCTCAGCTTGCCGCTCTTGTCGTAGGCGAGGGTCTGCACGTTCTCGGTCAAGGTCTCCATGTTCTGCCCCTTGTAGAGTGTCAATACATTCTTATATTTAGGGTCGATGAAACCATCGTAAGAGAGCTTGCCCTCAGCGAACTGAGGTTCGCGGTTCTCCAGGATGCTCATGATGTCGAAGCCCTGGTTGTCTGGCCACTCTGCGCAATATACGATAGGACCACGCTCAATGCTGATGCAGCCACGGTCTGCCTCCACCTTGTTGTTGGCACGTACCGTGCGTGCCTCCATGTCGAAGTGAACGCGAACCACATCGCCCTTCTTCCACTTGCGGTTGATGGTATAATAGCCATCCTCTGTCACCTTAGCCTCTACCTTCTTGCCGTTTACGGTGATGGTATAGCCCAATCGCTTGCCATCGCTGTAGTAGTAGAGATCAGATGGAACAGGCTGTCCCTTCACCCATCCAGGGATACGGATCTTCATACCAAACTGACCAGCCTTGTTGTCATCCACCTTGATGGCGATATCACCGTTCCAAGGGTACTGTGTATCCTGGCTCAGGGAAACCTTCTTGCCGGCAACTTTCAGAGAAGAAGAGTTGCTGAGGAAGAGGTTGACATATACATTCTTATCCTTTACGGCATATACATAGCCTGGGAGGGATGGCAGGAAACGGCAGATGTTGCTAGGGCAGCAGGCACAGCCGAACCAAGCCTGGCGCTGATGCTGACCCATGCTCTCCAATGGGTTAGGGTAGAAGAAGCCGCCGCCGTCCATGCTCACACCACTGATGAGACCATTGTAGAGGGTACGCTCCAATACATCGTAATATTTGCTCTCGCCATGGAGGAGGAAGAGACGGTAGTTGACATAAACATTGCCGATAGCTGCGCAGGTTTCGCAGTAGGC
>JAJWOH010000025.1:17796-35656 GCA_021635485.1 Segatella copri
AGTAGGCACTCATGTTAGGCAGCTCGTAGTTTTTGCCGAAAGCCTCGCCGTTGTTAGTAGCTCCGATACCTCCAGTGATGTAGAGTTTTTTGCTCACGATGTTGTCCCAGATACGGTCGATGGCGTGGATATAGGCGGTATCGCCGGTGAGGGCAGCTACATCAGCCATACCAGCATACATATAGGTGGCACGAACAGCATGACCTACAGCCTCGTCCTGCTCCAAAACCGGCTTGTGGCTCTGAGAATATTCCTGTTTGATGGAAGTCTTTCCACGATAGTCGAGGAAGAATTTAGCCTCTTCGAGATATTTCTTGTTGCCTGTAGCGAGATAGAGCTTGCAGAGCGCCATCTCTGCAATCTGATGTCCAGGAACCACACAAGCCTGTCCTGGATTAGGACCTACCTCGCGAACCACGCAGTCGGCATAGCGGATAGCGATGTCGAGGAACTTGCGGCTGCCTGTAGCCTGCCAGTGAGCCACGGCACCCTCAACCATGTGTCCAAGGTTGTAAAGCTCATGGCTCAAGTCCTCTTCCTTGCTCCAGCGCTTTTCGCCAGCCCAGAAATGAGGATGCTTTGGGTTCTGTGTACGTGCGGTATAGAGATATCCGTCAGCCTCCTGAGCCGGAGCGATGATGTCGAGCACACTGTCAATATATGCCTTGAGTTTCTTGTCAGGGTAGGTCTGGAGCACGTAGCTGGCACCCTCGATGGTCTTGTATGGGTCGGTATCATCGAAGCTCAGTGGCATCAGTTTACCTACATCATACTTCTCGCTAGGATGTGCAGCGCGCTCAAAGTTCTTGTATCTTCCCTCTGTTTCGCACTTGCTGAAAGCCAGCGGGATGGTAACCTTGCGAGAGGTCTCGATACGCTGTCCCCAGAACGTATTGTTCCAAACCTTTACTGATGTGAAAGGCACCGGAGTGATAGGATAACCACCCGAGCTCTTGTTCACTTTCTGTGCCGAAGCAGGCATCAATGCCAATGCTGCCAAGGCTGATGTCATCAAAATCTTTTTCATGTTTTTTACTTTGAACTTTGAATTTTGAACATTGAACTTTATGATTGGTAAAGCTCAATGTTCTCTATTCTGTATTCTTGATTATTATTTTTTTATTCTTAATTCTTCTTCGGGATGTATTCATCCCAGAGTTTCAATGAGTGCAGGTAGCCTGAGAAAGGCCATGCCTCTTCGGCGTTCTTGCCCAGAAGCATAAACTGCGATGGCTTGACGAGGAGCTGGATATCCTTCTGACTGATGAGCTTGTCGTTGATGTAGATGCTTTCGATTCTGCCATCGAAGCAGACATATACGTGCTGCCACTTGCCTTCCAGGGTCTTCATCTCCTTGTAGCCGGCATCCTCGTACCATCCATAATGGTTCATCACACCGCAGCGTGGTTCGGTGCCGTTTACCAGCATCAGCTTCTCCAGTTCATCGTGCGAAGAGGTGAAATCGGCTACGCATTCATTCTCGGCAATCTCTGGATTCAGAATCCATGCCTCGATGGTGTATGGTGCGTTGTCGCGGATAGTGGCTGGGAGCATGAAGTTGCTTCTGTAGCTCTCCTTGCCGGTAAAGGCGAATGCCTTCTTGCCCTCTATGGTCTTGATGATGGCGGCTGTATCGTGCTGCGTCTCGAACTCGCCCTTGAGATGAACATCCAGCGGACTGCCGTTCTTGATGTATGGCACGGTATCGCCCTCGTTGTAGTAATCAGCGCTGATATCTACCACCAGTCCCTGACTGTTCTTATCGGCTACTGCCTCACGCACGATGTTGCTCTGGGCATCGAAAGCCTTTTCTGCAGCCTCCTGTTCCCAGTTATAATAACGGAGATTGGTGAGGGTAAATTGCTTTTCGCCTGCACGGATTTCCAGTTTTCCTTCAGAAAGATTCAGACGTGGATCGTTTTCATCTATCTGATGCCAGCTTCCGTTGTCGAAAGCCTGGGCGGTGAGGGTATGCTTGCGTGCCTTGCCGAGCTGCGGATGAGTCATCACGAGCTGGGCACCCGGTTGTAGGGTGATGGCATCTTTGCCAGCCATGCGCTCTCTGAGGGCAGTGCCCTGAAGGAGTGAGAACTTGCCGGCGAGCATTCCCTCGTTGTTATGCCAGGTTGTGCCGTCGAAATCGGCTGCTGTCAGACCGAGCCATTGCTGTGGGGCTGAATCTTCTACGGAACCATAAACCTTGATGTTCCAGATGGCGCCACCGAAACCATTCTTCTGTCCGCCAGTATAGGTGAGGCGGATGTACTGTGCCTTGACATTTCCGAAATCCACCATCGGTGAACCAGCCAGACGGTTCTGTCGTTTGTCGGAGAAGGTCTGCCAGTGCTTGCCATCATTCGATGTCTCGATGAGATACTGATAGAACTGTGTTCCGTATTCAAACTGAGTCCAGATGCTCTTGATGTTCTGCTTCTTGCCCAGGTCGAGCTGGATCCAGGCTGGTCCGGTGGTGCGAGGGCGCCAGAGTGTGCCGTTGTTGTCATCTACGGCATATTCCGGACGGAAATCGTTGTCGTAATAAGAGGAAGCTGTAACCTTGGCACCGAAGGCGAGGTTCTTTGCTACCTTCATCTCCGGTTTCAGATCGAGACCTTCGTGGGTTGGGATAACCTCCTTTATAGTGCCGTCGGCATTGAATTCGAGTTTATCGATAGCCACCTGACGATGGAATCCACGGTTGGAGTGCGGATTGTCGTGGCGATGATATACGATGTAGTAGTTGTCGCCTTCCTGCAGCACGCTGTTGTGTCCCGGTCCGTGAACGGTACCGTCGGCATTGGTCTTGAGGATGGTGCCGTGGTAGGTATAAGGACCGAGTGGACTCTTGGCTGTGGCGTAATCCACACGGTAGCTGGCATCTTCGCAATGCTCGCAGGAGTAGAGGAAGTAGTAGATACCGTTGCGCTTGAAGACGAAAGGAGCTTCGAAGAAGTGAGTAACCTCGGTATTCGGGATGAGTTTGGTTTCGCTGAACGACTTCATGTCAGGATTCAGCTTACCTGCTCCGCAACCGAAGCCTTTGTAGATGCCCCAGGTTCCCCAATACATATAGACCGAGCCGTCATCATCGCGGAAGGTCTGCCCATCTAGAGTGATGGCATTCTTTACGAATCTGTCTTTCACCAACACAGCCTCGCTTTCGCCCAATACGTTCTTCCAAGGACCGCGAGGTGTATCGCCCACACCCAGATGGAGTTTGCAAGGCTGGCAGTAGAGGTAGTAATACTTGCCGTCGGCTTCGTTCTTCATTACATCCGGTGCCCAGATCCAGTGGCTGTCCGGCCAGTTCATCGGCATCAGGGTCCAGTTTTTGAAATCCTTACTGCACCAGAGCTGTGCCGGTCCGAAACCGGCTCCGCTACCATCGGTAGTAGCATATATATAATAGGTGTCACCAAACTTCTTGATGGTTGGGTCGGCAAAATAACCAGGCAGGATAGGGTTGCCTGCTCCCGGAGTGTTGTAGGCAGCTTTCTGGGCAGCACCTGTCTCAGGCGCTGCCGCAGCTGCTGTTACGAATAGTGTTACAATTATATTTTTACTAACCATATGAACTTCTTTTTTTCTAAATGCTTTTTTATTTCTTGATAACCTTAATGACGAATCCACCGCCAGAAGCAAGATGAATCTTCATTTCCGATTTCTGATTGATGACGGATTTCTCTATCTTGTAATCCTCGGCATCATGGTTGGCATTGATGCCATCTTTCAGCACGATTGCTTCGTAATCTCCATCTGCGAGGAAGTCAAACTTCAGGGTGAGTGTGCGCTCATCCCAGTTGCTCTGACCGCCTACATACCAGTCGTTGCCCTTCTTTCGGGCAGTAACGATGTACTTTCCGATTTCTCCCTGAGGCACGATGGTCTTGTCGAAGACTACAGGCAATGAAGCGATATATCGGGTATATGGTTCATCCGCCTCATAGTTGGTAGGAGTGTCGGCAAGCATTGTAAACGGACTATCCTGCACGATGTAACAGGCAGCCTGGTGGCATCGGGTACCCATCGAAATCGGTTTGGTATAGATAGCCTTCCAGTTATCGCGGGTTCCGTTTCTCATCGCTCCCGGTGTGAAATCCACCTGTCCTGCCATCATTCGGATGTATGGGAAGGTGACGTCGTAGAGCGGCATATCATTCTTAGCCTCCGTCCAGCGGCATTCTTCCATACCGAATACACTCTCGTAGTTGAGGATGTTAGGGTAGGTGCGGTTCAAGCCGTGTGGCTTGTAGATACCATGCAGGTCGAGGATAAGGTGGTGCTTGGCGGTGCAGGCAGCCAGACGTTCCACCATTTCGATGGCTGTCTGGTCGTCGCGGTCCATAAAATCCACCTTGAATCCCTTGATGCCCATATCGGCATAGGTCTTGCAGATGGTTTCCAGGTTCTCGTCCATCACGTTGAACACAGCCCAGAGTACGATGTCCACGCCCTTGCTCTTACCATATTCTATGAGCTTAGGCAATTGGATATCGTCTATTGGTTTCAGAATGCTTCCCTCTTTCGAGTTGTACCATCCTTCATCAAGGACGATGTATTCCAAACCGTGATTATGAGCAAAATCTATATAATATTTATAGGTATCAAAGTTGATGCCTGCCTTGAAATCCACACCTTTCAGATTCCAGTCGTTCCACCAGTCCCAAGCCACCTTTCCCGGTTTGATCCAGGAAGTATCGCCAATCTTGTTGGGTGCAGCCAGGGCATATACCAGGTTGTTGGTTGGCATTTGTGTGTCGTGCTCTGTGATGGCAAAGATGCGCCAAGGATAATTGCGCTTGCCGGTGCTGGTAGCGATATAATCGCAGGTGCTCTTTACGTGGCTCATGTGTCGCCAAGGGTAGTAAGCCATCTCCTTAGGGTAGGGAGCAAAGGCGGCTCTTAGGATTCCCTTCTCTTTATCCTGTTCGCTGCTGTTAGCCTTCAGCCACATGCCCGGATAGCTCTGCAGGTCGCTCTCCAGGATGGTAACCTTTGCCTTTCCGCAATCTATGGTAGCTGGCAGAAAGGCTAAATCCTGCTTGGCGGTATCGAGTCGTGTTTCGTGATAGATATTCTGGAAAGCCATGGCAAAAGGCTTTTCGGGTGTCGTGGTGTATGGCAACCATGCCTTCTTGTCCTTGCCGAACTGGTAGGCGGCGGTTTCATTCAGGATGATGGTCTTGCCCTTTCGCTGGGTGTAGAATCGGTAAGCCACTCCCTCATCGTAGGCTCTCAGGATGATGCCGAAACCGTTCTTCAGTTTCAGATTCAGTTCCTGATAACCTGTTTCAAAGTTTTGCTGACGATAGAATGGGGCATGGATGGTCTCCTTATGGTTGCTAAGCTTGTGGCTTGCTACCTTCGGGTTCTTACCCATGTCCATTCCATCGTTCAGCGTTACACCTATTGAAGACTCCTGTAAAAGAATGGAGCCGTTGTATTTAAATTGAAGAGAGAGATACTTGTTGGTGTTGAGTTCTGCCACGATTTTACCATCTGGTGATTTCACCAGATAGTTCTCTGCCGATACTGTTGCCCCTATATATAATAAGGTGGCGATGAAAAAGAGTTTCTTAACCATAACTTTCTAGGTTTATTGTTGTTTTGTCCGTTTTGTTGTTCGCTTGCTGGCAATGCCTGTATTACCGGATTACCACAAGTTTTTATTTCTGCTGCAAATTTACGAATAGAATTGTTTATGTAATGCAAAGAAAGTCCAAAATGATGAAAATATCGTATCACAAGTATCCTGTTAGACGATAATTGTATCTTTGTGTACGATAATTTTAGGACTTCGTTGTTTTTTTCTGTTATTTTGCAAGCAGAAACAAAAACGTATAAATTTTAAACCTAGCAGATATGAATTCAAAGCAGTTCACATTATTAATAGGAGTAGCTTGTTTGCCGGGAATGACAACAGCAGCCACGGTTTATCGCACCATCTCTAAGGTGGAGGTAATATCAGTGGATTGTCCTGTGGGCACAGTTCCCCGACTTCCTAATCTCGTGTGGGTAACCTATTCTGATGGTTATTCAGAGTATCGCCAGGTGCGCTGGGCTAATTCTCCGCTTGCTGATGAGCAGGCTGAGGCTGATGCGCAGAAGCATCCCGCAGGCAGCCAATATGAGATAGGTGGTTTTGTGATTGGTGACGAGACTACCGACAATGGTTATCCTGTCAAGGCACAAATCAAGGTGGTGACTGGAGGTTATCAGACTCCTGAAAAGGAAGTGGCTCATACCTTCTCGCTCGCTGATGTGAGCATTGATGGTGACAACCGACTCACCCACAACCGCGACGAAGCTATCCGCGAGATCTGTTTCTGGGATGTTACCCAGCAGCTCTACAACTATCGCGATACCTACGGACTCAGTACCGAGGGTTATACCAAGAGTGATGGCTGGGATTCGCCGGATACCAAACTCAAGGGACATGGATCAGGCCACTATATGTCGGCAATCGCACAGGCATACGCCGTGGCAACCAATCCTGAGCAGAAAGCCATCCTTCGCAAGAACATTACCCGTATGGTGAATGAGTTGCGAGAGTGTCAGGAGAAAACCTTCGTATATAATAAGGATCTGAAGCGTAACTGGGAGGCGCGTGATTTCGCTCCAGAGGCAGAACTCAGAGAGATGAAGGGCACTTGGGCTGCTTTTGATGAATATAAGAAGCACCCTGAACTGTATGGTTACGGCTATATCAATGCCATTCCGGCTCAGCATTGTGCTCTTATCGAGATGTATCGTGCCTACAATAACTCCGATTGGGTTTGGGCACCTTATTATAGTGTACATAAGCAGCTTGCCGGTCTGATAGACATCGCCACCTACTTTGATGATAAGGAAATCTGCGACAAGGCTCTCCTCATTGCCAAGGATATGGGACTCTGGGTATGGAACCGCATGCACTACCGCACTTATGTGAAGCAGGACGGCACCCAGGATGAACGCAGAGCCAAGCCAGGCAACCGTTACGAGATGTGGGACATGTATATCGCCGGTGAGGTGGGAGGTATGAGCGAATCGCTCGCCCGTCTTTCTGAGATGGTTTCCAATCCGGATGAGAAGGCGAAGCTCCTTGAGGCAGCCAACTGTTTCGATGCACCTAAGTTCTATGATCCGCTGAGCAAGAACATCGATGACATCCGTACCCGCCATGCCAACCAGCATATTCCGATGATTATCGGAGCGTTGCGCAGCTACAAGAGCAATCAGAAGCCATACTATTACAATCTGGCACAGAACTTCTGGAGTCTGGTGCAGGGCAGATACATGTATGCGATGGGTGGTGTAGGCAACGGAGAAATGTTCCGCCAGCCATATACCCAGATACTGAGTATGGCAACCAACGGACTGCAGGAAGGCGAATCTGAGGCTTATCCGGATATCAACGAAACCTGTTGTGCGTATAACCTCGTCAAACTGAGCAAGGATCTGAACTGTTATAACCCTGATAATGCACAGTATCTCGACTATATCGAGCGTACGCTGTATAATCAGATCATCGGTTCGCTCAATCCGGACCAGTATCAAACCTGCTATCAGTATGCAGTAGGATTGAATGCCACCAAGCCGTTCGGCAACGAGACACCTCAGAGCACCTGCTGCGGCGGTACAGGTTCTGAAAACCATACCAAGTACCAGCAGTCGGCTTATTTTGCCAACGATCATACCCTCTGGGTAGGTCTCTATATGCCAACCACCCTCCACTGGAAGGAGAAGGGCGTGACCATCAAGCAGGATTGCCTGTGGCCGGCACAGCATTCAGCCATCAAGATTACGGAAGGCGAGGGTGATTTCACCCTGAAACTCCGTGTGCCATACTGGGCTACGCAAGGTTTCTCCATCAAGGTGAACGGCAAGGAAGTGGCAAAGAGCTATCAGCCTAGCACCTATGTAGAACTGGAGCAGAAGCACTGGAAGGTGGGCGATGTCGTAGAAATCGACATGCCATTCAGTAAGCATATCGAATATGGTGCCGACAAGCTTTCGAGCGATGTGGCAAGTATGGACGGTACTCCGCTGAAGACATCCTGGGTAGGAACCCTGATGTACGGACCATTGGTGATGGCGGGCACAGGCGCACAGACCTGGAACCAGGCTACGCTGAACATCGACTCCCGATTGAGTAATATCACCGTGGGCGAATCGAACGGCGTGACTACAGGTGCAGGAGCCAATCTCCTTACCCTGAAGTTGGACGGCAAGGAATTCCAGCCAGACTATTATCGCAACGCCAACAGTACCCACTACTACCGCATCAACCTGACCGATGCCAAGAGCAAGAAGAGCAAGAAGGTGAAGATAGATTTCACCGAACTGAATTCTCTCCTGAATCTTGCCGCAGAGCGTAAGGCTGACCAGGAGAAGTGGAATGCCCTCTCTCAGAAAGTTCCGGAGTATGCTCCATGGGCACCGTTCGGCTATGAGCGCATGCAGAAGGTGATGGCTCAGGCACAGGAGCTGGTGGCAAAGGGCAAGAAGAAGGTGACCCAGGATGAACTGGAAGGCACTACTGCCATTCTGAACCGTGCCATCAATACGATGCGCCCTGGCAACCTTGCCGAGATGGAAGACCTCCGAGAACTTTCCGGTCTGCTTCGCCGTGCCGGCTGGCCTGATGACAACACCAGCGAGGAACTCAAGGAAGCCATCAGCTATGGCAGAATGGTTCAGAAATACGTGACCGACGGAAGTGGAACTCACGACATGATTCATGCCGCTGTAGGAAAACTGAAGAAGGCGATGAAACAATAAATAATAAGCCGTTACAGGCAATTTCTGAATAGAAATATAGGTTAAAAGACGAAAATATCGTCTAAAATATCAAAATTAGACGATATTTTCACTCTTTTGGACGATTTTGTGGCATGATATGATAAATATTATGTTACTTTGCAATCGAAATTTTTAAAAAACAATTATCAACCTAACAAACAATAGAAATGAGACAGACACAAAACATTTCAGGCTTTGTACATAGCCAAGCTTATGTAAAAGCCATCGCGTGTTTGGTCCTTGCATGTGGGGGGGCATTACCTACTCTAGCAGCAAGTGAGACCTCATCAAGCCCAAAGGTAGAAAATGTTCAGCAGAACGAAGTTACCGTAAAGGGTGTAGTAAAGGATGCCAATGGTGAAGCCATCATTGGTGCGAGTGTAATCGAAAAAGGCAATGCCAAGAATGGTACAGTTACCGATATTGATGGTAACTATACCTTAAAAGTAAAGCGTGGCGCTACCTTGACAATCTCTTATATCGGATTTATTAGTCAGGAAACCAAAGGCGGTAATATCATTTTGGAAGAAGACTTAAAGTCTTTGAACGAAGTGGTTGTTATCGGTTATGGTACCCAGAAAAAAGCTGATGTAACTTCTGCTGTTGTCAGTATTAAGGCAGAAGACTTTACAACAGGTAAAGTGAAGGATGCTGCCGAGTTAATTAAGGGTAAGGTTGCAGGTTTGACTATAGCCAATGGTTCAGGTGACCCTAATGCAGAATCTACTATCCGTCTTCGTGGTGTGATTTCCTTGAATGGTAGCAACACTCCTTTGGTTCTTGTAGATGGTATTGAAGGTTCTCTTAGCACTGTAGCTCCTGAGAATATTGCAAGTATTGATGTTCTGAAGGATGCTTCTGCTGCTGCTATCTATGGTACTCGTGGTGCTAATGGTGTTATCATCATTACCACTAAAGGTGGTCAGCGTGAGTCTAAGACAGAAGTAAGCTATTCTGGCTATGCTTCTTTGTCTTCTTTTGGCAAGACTCTTGATTTCATGGATGGAGCAGATGTCCGCGAAGGTAAGACGGATTTCTCGGATAAAGGTTATGATACAGATTGGTTGGATGCTATAACTCGAACAGCATTTAGCCATAATCATAATGTGTTAATTCATGGCGGTAACAAGACTACTACTTATTCTGCAGATTTTACTTATCGTAAGGATGAGGGTGTCTTTTTGGATACCTATAATGAAAATATGAAGGCAAGTTTCGACTTGAGCCATTGGATGCTTAACGATATGGTCAAGATTCAAGTAAATCTTTTGAAAACATGGCATGAGAATGGTCCTATCGATGCTGCTGATAAGATGCTATATCGTCAGGCTATTATCCGTAATCCTACTGAGCCAATCTATAATGCTGATGGTAGTTATTGCGAGAATTTTGGCGTTAACTACTATTATAACCCATTAGGAATCATCAAGGAGCACAAGGGACAGTATAAAACTGAAACTACTCGATATACAGGCTCTCTTACTTTCGAACCAATTAAGGGCTGGCAAACTAAGGCTATGTTCTCTACGGATCGTTTCAACAATCATGATCAGACTTATTATACTTCTAAGTATTATAGTCAGGCTTCCGAAAACCATACTGGTTATGCTTCTCAGAACTATGATACAGGTCAGACTGATAATTTCGAGTTGACAAGCAATTTCAACCATCAGTTTGGCGAGCATCGTTTTAATGCGCTTGCAGGTTACAGCTATCAAAAAGACACATGGTATGGATTCCGTGGCAGCAACTATGATTACCCTACCGATATGTTCGAGTATAACAATATGTATATCGGTGCAGCTCTTAAGAACGGTAAGGCGGGCTTAAATAGCTACAAGAGCGAGTCGAAGTTGATCGGTTTCTTTGGACGTATCAGTTACGGCTATGCTGATAGATACAACATTCTTGTCAGTGTTCGTCATGAAGGCTCTTCTAAGTTTGGAGCCAATCATAAGTGGGGAACTTTCCCTTCTGCATCACTTGGATGGACTATCAGTAATGAAAAGTTCATGAAGGATGTAAAGTGGGTGAACAACTTGAAACTTCGTGCTGGTTTTGGTGTTACAGGTGTAATTCCTAAAGACCCTTACCAATCATTGACTCGTTGGACATATGGTAGTAGCAGTATAAATCCTACTTATTATTACGACAATAACAAATGGAATCTTGGTTTGATTGTAAACTCAAATCCAAATCCAGATTTGAAGTGGGAAAAGTCAACAGAGTTCAACGTTGGTTTGGATTGGAGCATCTTGGGTGAGCGTTTGAGTGGTACCATCGATGTATATAAGAAAACCACAAAGGATATGCTTTGGTGGTATGATGTACCAACTCCACCAAACTACTATAACAAAACTCTTGCTAATGTAGGTGAAATGCGTAACCAAGGTATCGAGGCTTCTGTTACGGCAATTCCTGTTCAGACAAAAGACTTTGAATATAAAACAACTGTTACAGTTTCTCATAACTCAAATAAGTTGATCAGTTTGTCAAATGATCTTTATGAGACAGCCAATCAGCATGATGAGGCTTATTTAGGTGAGCCAATATCTATGTCTACACAGCGTTTGGAGGTTGGTAAGTCTATTGGAAATTTCTACGGAATGAAATCTGTGGGCGTTTCTGAGAATGGATTGTGGATGATAGAGAATGTTGAGACAGGAGAGGCTGAGGAGTTTAAAGACAATATGTTGTCTAATGATAAGTATCGTCAGTACTTGGGCAATGCTCTTCCTAAGGTGTATATGGGATGGACTAATACATTCCGTTACAAGGATTTCGACTTGTCTATGCAGTTCACTGGTCAGTTCGGGTTCAAAATCTTGAACGAGGCTCGTTGCTACTATGAGAATAACTCTATAGCATACAATCGTTTGAAGTCTGCAAATGATGAACCTTACGGATGTGGATATAAGTTGTCATCTGCACAAAAGCAGACATTTGTCAGCTACTATCTGGAAAATGGTGATTTCTTGAAATTGAGTAGTGCAACTTTAGCTTATAATGTGCCTCTTAAGGAGAATAAGTATGTAAAAGCAGCACGTGTTTATCTTTCAGGAACAAACTTGTTTACTATTACAGGTTACAAGGGGTTGGATCCAGAGTTGACTAATAGTGATGTGCAAGCTTCGGGTATTGATAGGAGAGATAAGTATCCGTCCATTCGTACCTTTACTTTGGGAGTCAATCTTACATTCTAACAATTTTAAGCGTTATAGATATGAATACTAAATTTCGTAATATATTATATGGTACAATGCTGGGAGTTGCAGGATTGGCTACTACTGGATGTACCGATTTGGATGAGCATTTGTATGATACAATTGCTACCGAAAACCATGAGTTTACCAATGAGGAAATCATGGCTATGTTCGGTCCTGTATATAGCAGTTTGCGTGATGTATATTGGGGATGGTATAGTTATGCCGATATGATGGACCAATCTTCTGATGTTTGGTGTATTCCTTATCGCATTGGTATTGGTTGGGGAGATCTTTATGTGTCTATGCATAAGCACGAGTTCCACTCACAGATTGCGCATTTTAACGATACTTGGACTCGTAACTATGCAGGTATCAATGCTTGTAATAAGTTGTTGGGGTATCAGCAGATTCAGGAGAATCCTAAGTTGGTGGCTCAGTTGAGAGGTTATCGTGCTTTGTATTACTATATCCTCTTTGACTTGTTCCGCAACATTCCTTTGGATACAGAGTTTGAGCACCCTGATGGTTGGTTACCAGAGCAAGCCACTCCACAGGAGACTTTTGATTTCTTGGTCAAGGAATTGAATGAGATAGCAGACGATTGTGGCACAACTATAGAGATGGGCAAGCTCAATAAGTATGCCATCCATATGATTTTGGCCAAGATGTACTTGAATCATAATGCTTGGTTCCAAGATGATTCCGACAATAGCTGGTATGGTAAGTGTATAGATGAACTAAATCAGGTAATGGAGGGGCCTTTCTCTTTGGCTTCAGCATATTCTGCTAACTTTATGGATGATATCTCTGGCTCTCCTGAGATAATCTTCGGTATACCATTCGAGAATAAGTATGCTGCTGGTAACTATATGGCAAATATGTGGATGCACGTAGCTGGTAAGGCAACTTGGGGCTTTGATGGTTGGGCAACAGGTGGTGCTGCTGTGATGCCTCAGTTCCTTGATACTTATGATAAGGATGACTCTCGTTTTAAGGATTGTTGGATTGGTGGTCAGCAGTATGATGCTTCTGGTGCTCCTATTTATTATGATGGCGAACCTTTGGTTTACACAAAGGAGTTACACAGTATTGATAATCCTGGTTGTTATCCTTTCGAAAGCTACCGTTTAGTGAAGTATGAAATCAAGGGAGGTGAGTATGGTTCTTCATATGATGATGTACCATTCTTCCGCTTGGCTGATGCTTATATGATGAAGGCTGAGTGCTTGCTTCGTCTTGGTGGCTATAAGGGCGAAACTGAACAGACCGCAGCAGATTTGGTTACCAAGGTTCGTGAACGTGACTTCTTGAACAATCCAGAAAAAGCCAAGGTTACAGTAGAGAAGTTGAAGGGTGGTAGTGTATATGCATACGGACACCGTGAAAACCAAGGTAAGATGGGCGAAGCAGACAAATGGATTATTACCAATGAAGGTGGTCAAGACATCGAATTGGGTGGCTTGCTCGATGAGCTGGCTTGGGAATTTGTAGCAGAACATCATCGTCGTCAAGATTTGATTCGTTTCCACATCAAGGGTTCTAAGGAAAATGTCTATAATGGTAAGTCTTGGTTCTGTAAGGATGCTAATCCTGATAAGACCGATCGCCATAAGGATATATTCCCTATTCCAAAGTCGGCTTTGGATGGCAACCCTAAGTTGAAACAGAATCCTGGTTATGCTGATAATAAACAGTGATAAAGTAAAAACTGAAAATAATAGTACAATATGAAAAAGATATTTTTATATACAATGTTAGCTTGCATGGCCGTATCATTCGGCTCATGCAGCGACGATCCAATGGATGCTACCGAGAAGCATGTATATGGAGAAAATGAAACTCCATATTTGCGTACAGATGCTTCTGCAACGATAGCATATACAGCTGAGTTTCGTAAGGGGCATGTAGAGGCAAAGACTATTCGTTTGTCTGATTATGCTGAGACAATTCAAACTAAGATTGGAATGACAGTGGACGAGTTGATGTCTGCTCTGGAAAGTGGAAATGCTGTATTCTACAATATCAACCCATCTCTTGGTCAGTGGAATAAAACAGCTCCAACCAAAGGTTCTACAGGTTGGTATTATGATAACAATGGTTTGATTTGCGACCAAAGTTCTGAGGTTGCAAGTGTAGAATTAGACAAAGCTAATAAGGCCTTAGTTATAGATGTACCAGAGAATTCTGCGGCAGGTGTTTCTATTTCTGCAAATGTAGGTTTTGCCATAAATAATGGAAAGGATTATGATGATTATGTAAGATTTAGCTTTACAATCATGGTGACTGATCCTAGTCTTATCATGGCTAATGTGACAATCCCAGAGGGTGATTATAATACCTATTCGGTGAAGTATGCTGATTATGAACATGCAATTACTACATGTTTGGGTATGACTGTTAAGGAATTGAATGATGCTGTATCAAATACAGAAAATGATATTGCATTGTACATGGTAAATGCAGACGATTCGTGGAATACCACAGCTTCTTATAATACAGATGCAGGTGTTATTGGCTTCTGGTGCACCAAGGATGGTACTATTCAAAATTGGGGCTCAGGATGTCTGTACTTTGTTCAAGCTGTTGACGGTAGTTTGAATATAGGACGTTACGAAAAAATTGCTTCAGGTACAACGGGCAAAGTGCACTGTGTTCTTGCTAGCAAGAAAGATCCTTCTAAGTATGTTGAGTTTATTGTAAATATAACTTTTGCTTAGGTCTTATACTAAGAGGGTGTGTCATAAGTTTATGATTCACCCTCTTCTTGTTATTGGATGAGATAGGATATGTTGTTGGATGAGATAGGATATGTTGTTGGAAGAGATAGGATATGTTGTTGAGACAGTCAGTATCTTCGGTCGCACAACAGCTGTTGTGCGCTTGCATAACAGCTGATATGCGCATGCACAACAGCTGTTGTGCATGCGGTGGTCAACTGTTATGCGCCAACTATTATTCAGACTTATGACACACCCTCATTGTACCAGAATCCATACTGGTCTATGGAACCAGATGAGGCTGCTGAGCAGTAATACAATTCTTTTGAAATAACGAATAATTCGCCCAATAGCAAAACACATAAGCTATTGGGCGATATTTTTTCCAACTCTTTGGATCTCTGTATTTAATCAAAATCAACTTAAACATAAATCATGAAACAAATTAAACTGAAAACGGGGATAGTGACAGTATTGTCAATGTTCTTTTTATTATCATTCTGTAGTTGCAGTTCCGGTAATGATTCCATGGAAACTGATACTCCTGTAAATCCCAAACCATCGGATGTGAAGCTGATGAATAAATCAAAGATAGCCAACTATGGTAAGTACTATTGTCCTGGTACCTGGAATGAAGGATTTGAAAAGGGACCTGACTACATGCTCCGCAGCGATGCCAGATGGTCGTGGTGGAGAATGAAGCAGAGTGAGCACTTCTTTGTGTTCTGGGAGCCTGGATTTGGAGATGATCCTAATGCTGAATCTGTACCGGAGGCTTTGCGTGTGGATATTGCTGACTTGTTGCAGAAGGCTGAGCAGTTCTATAAGACCAATGTTGAGAAACTCGGTATGGCAACTGTCGGACAGGGAAAATCGGTTCTTGATAATCATAAGATGCAGATTTATCTCCTTTATCAGACTGATTGGCTTGCCACTGGCTCTGGCTATGATGACAAGATTGGTGCTCTTTGGGTAAATCCATCTACCTGCAAGCCGGTTGGTTCCACCATCGGTCATGAGATAGGACACTCTTTCCAATATCAGGTTTCTGCCGACAAGCTCTTCACGGGTGAGGCTACGCCAATTGATAGGGCTGATGGTTCTCAGTTGGTGCCTGCAGGTTTCCGTTATGGCTTTGGTGAAAATGGTGCTGGCGGTTGTGCTTATTGGGAGCAATGTGCCCAGTGGCAGTCGTTCCAGAATTATCCTAACGAGTGTTTCGATCAGGAAGCTCATTATGCTGTTTGGCTCAAGAATCATCATCGCCACTTCAACCATGAGTTCATGCGTTACGCCAGCTACTGGTTCCAGTATTGGTTTACAGAAAAGCATGGCATCGAGTCGTACGCCCGTATCTGGAAAGAGAGTAAATATCCTGAGGATCCGCTCCAGACTTATATGCGCATCTATTGCAACAATAGTCTTGATGCACTCTACAAGGATTTGTATGCGTATAGTGCTCATTGTGCTGATTATGATTTCAAGGCTGTGCATCAGTATAAGAAGGAGGCTGCCATCAATTACTCAACCAAGTTGTATAAGAACGATGGCTACTATCAGGTGGCTTATACTAACTGTCCTGGTACAACAGGTTTCAATCTCATTCCGCTGAATGTTCCTGCTTCAGGCAAGGTAAGTGCTACGCTTGAGGGTTTGGCTCCTGGTTCTGCTTTGGCTGCTGGTGATCCAGGCACAGTGGTAGATGGAGATGGTAATGCCAAGAGTACTGTGACCAAGTATAATTCACAGAGCAATACTCAACAGAATTATCGTTATGGTTTTGTGGCAATCACCAAGGATGGTAAATCGCATTATGGCGAGATGCATACAGGCAAGAAGGGCACAGCAACCTACGAAGTTCCTGCCAATACTGAGCGATTGTACCTCTGTGTACTGGCTGCTCCTGATAAGTATAATCGTAATGCCTGGGATGATGATGAGACCAATGATGAGCAATGGCCTTATCGTGTGAAGTTCTCGGGTACAGACTTGCTCGGCAACGTGACGATACCTGAAGGCGACCCTACTGATTTGGAGACTTCACTTGAGGTAAGTCTTGATGCAAGCAGCGAAAGCTATCCTCTGCATACCTTCAATCTTTTGAATGATGGTGTCATGGAGAAGATAGCAAAGGCTTTCAAGTTGCAGCCTTCTGAGATTGCAAGTGCTACATTGGAGGCTGGCGTTGTGAAAGCTGAGGGTTTTACGGGTCCTGCTGATGGCAAGGTGGCTGTGGGCTTGACAAACTCTGATGGTTCAGTATCTTATGCATACTCTGCCAATGGAATCGGTTTTTGGATTGCAGAAGATGGTTCTGCCGGTGTTTGGGGGGATGGTACGAAGATCTACTTCGAATATGATGCCGGTGGCTACGCCCTTACTGTGGGGCATAAGCCTGGTGCTTCTGAAAAGGGCAAGACTTATACCATCAAACCAACCATGGTTTATAATAAAGGTGGTAAACTGCATAAGGCTGTCATTACCATCAAGATGAAATTCGCATAGTCAATATAGTTGGTTCCGTTGCTGACGTAAAACTTTTGTTTTGCGGAATGCAACGGAACTTTTTTTCTTCGCTTATGTTGATAACACTTTCGTTTCTCCTTTTAATACGTACATATCCGAGGCGTAAGATGTGTTGTCTTCATACCCTATAATTCATAGTTTAAACAGTCATACATCCACGTTTATTTGGTTTGAACATCTTGATTTGTGTGGTTGCTGCCATATGCCGGCAATCACACGAATCTAATTCTTTAAGGTCTGATGCCATCTATCGCAAGCTTTTCAACAATGATATGCAGTATCTGATAGAGTGTAGTGAGAAAATCGTGAGGGATACCCCCAAATCGTGATGGATAGCGTGATGGATATTTCCGTTTTCGAAGTATCTATCACGCTATTCAAGTGTCTGTATATTAGTATATTAAGATGTGTAATACATATAAATCGTGATGGATGATAGATTATTACATAAAATTTGTTCATATGAAGACTGCGCTGGGTTACTGATATGACAGCATCGGGGTACAGATATTACTGCGTAAGCTAACGGAGCCGTATCCGTAGGCTTATCGAGACGTCTGCATCAGCTAACTGAGACGTCTGCATCAGCTAACTGAGACGTCTGCATCAGCTAACTGAGACGTCTGC
>JAJWOH010000163.1:0-2311 GCA_021635485.1 Segatella copri
GCTCTTCTTGATAGCCTCGATCTTATCCATCGCAGCAGCTGTGCAGCGGTTGTAGCAGCCAGCGCACTTGAATGAAGGATCCTTAACCTCAATATAGAACTTGATCTTAGGCTCTGTACCTGATGGACGAACACTTACCTTGGTGTTGTCATCGCAGAACCACTGGAGTACATTGCTTGTAGCAGGCATATCGAGCTTCTCTACGCTGCCGTCAGCATGCTTAGTCTCCAGACTCTGGTAGTCCTTCCAGGTTACCACCTTGCTGCCACCCAACTCCTGTGGAGGGTTGGCACGGAAGTCTGCCATCATCTGCTTAATCTCGTCAGCACCGGTCTTACCTGGGCGAACTACGTTTACAGTGAACTCCTTGCTGAAGCCATACTCTGCATAAATCTGCATCAGGAGGTCGTAGAGAGTCTTGCCCTGATCCTTAGCCCATGCTGCAATCTCGCAGATGAGGCAGATAGATGCAGGAGCATCCTTATCGCGTACCTTATCGTATGGCAAGAAACCGAAGCTCTCCTCACCACCACCGATGTAATCCTGCTTGCCCTCAGAGATAGCAATCTCGCGTGCAATCCACTTGAAACCGGTATAGCAGTCGCGCAACTCTACGTTGTTCTTCTTGGCAATCTCAGCGATAACCTCTGTTGTTACGATGGTCTTTACGAGGAAGTCTGTTGGCTTCAACTTGCCCAACTTCTTCTTGTTCTCGATGATATAGTAGCAGAACATCATGGCTGTCTGGTTACCATTGATAATCATCCACTCACCCTTGTCATCGCGGCAAACGATAGCCAAGCGGTCAGCATCAGGGTCGGTAGCTACCACGAGGTCAGCGTTCAACTTAGTACCAAGCTTCATACCGAGGGTCATAGCCTCTGCATTCTCTGGGTTTGGAGAAACCACTGTTGGGAAGTTGCCATCTACAACCATCTGCTCAGGAACTACATTGATGTTCTGGAAGCCCCAAGAACGCAGACAGAGAGGAACGATGACACGACCTGTACCGTGCATAGCTGAATAAACGATGTTGAGGTCTTTCTGGCGGTTGATAACATCCTGGTCAATCATGGCAGAATGAACGGCTGTCATGTAGTCGTAATCCATCTCACCACCGATAATCTTGATCTTATCCCAGTTAGCCTCAAACTTCACCTGGTCGATAGTAACCTTGTTTACCTCCTCGATGATACCTGTATCGTGTGGAGCCAGAACCTGAGCACCGTCGCTCCAGTAAGCCTTGTAACCGTTATACTCTTTAGGGTTGTGAGAAGCAGTTACGTTGACACCAGCCTTGGCACCGAGTTCACGGATAGCGAAAGAAATCTCTGGTGTAGGACGGAGGCTCTCGAAGAGATATGCCTTGATGCCATTGGCAGAGAAGATAGCAGCTACAGTCTCAGCGAAGAGACGGGAGTTGTTACGGCAGTCGTGACCTACCACTACAGAAAGGTTCTCCTCACCTGGGAAAGCCTTGAGGATGTAGTTAGCAAAACCCTGTGTAGCCATACCAACGATATACTTGTTCATGCGGTTGGTACCTGCGCCCATGATACCGCGCAAACCACCAGTACCGAACTCCAAGTTCTGATAGAATGCATCAACGAGAGCTGACTTGTCCTCTGCGTCGAGCATAGCCTTTACTTCTTTACGAGTTTCTTCGTCAAAAGCAGGTGTGAGCCACTGCTGTGCTCTTTCTTCACACTGCTTGATCAATTCTGCGTTATTAGCCATAGTTTGATTCTATTTTGTAATTAATTAATTCTTATCGAGAAGGATGTGCACGAAAACAATGCATAATTTCTCTATTTGCGTACAAAGTTATATAAAATATTTGATAAACCAAACATGTTTGAAGTTTTTTTTGTATTTTTGCACTTTGAAATGGAATTGAAAATAGAATAAGGCTATTATTTAGCAATATTGTATTGGTAAGATAACAAAAGTTGAATGAACAAAATATAAAAAATAGAATTATGGAAGTATACTACACAGGCGTCATCATCGCCGTATCCACCTTTTTAATAATAGGTATCTTTCACCCTATCGTTATGAAGACGGAATATTATACGGGCACCCGCTATTGGTGGGTTTTCCTCGTTGCAGGCATCATCTGCATCGGAGCTGCCTTCCTGGTTGCCAACGTGCTCTTCTCTGCCATACTGGGCGTAGTAGGTGCTTCATGCCTTTGGAGCATCGGTGAACTCTTCGAACAGAGACAACGCTGCGAGAAAGGCTGGTTCCCGAAGAATCCGAAAAGAATAGGAACAGGATATTACAGGGACGAGAAGAAGTGAAGAACGAAGAA
>JAJWOH010000163.1:2411-5841 GCA_021635485.1 Segatella copri
AAGAAAACGCCAACGAAATGAAGACAGAACTCATTCTGGTCGGAAAGACCGTAAACAAGCATTTCATTGCGGGCATCAAGGATTATGCCGAGCGCATCACCCATTATATGCCTTTCAACATAACAACCATTCCTGAGCTCAAGAACACCAAGAGTCTCAGCGAACAGCAGCAGAAGGAACGGGAAGGAGAACTGATTCTGAAACTCCTCCAGCCTTCGGATACCGTGGTGCTGATGGATGAACATGGACAGGAATTCCGAAGCATCGAGTTTGCCAAATGGATAGAGCGCAAGCAGGCCACGGCAAGAAGGCTCGTCTTTGTCATCGGCGGTCCTTACGGCTTCTCACCGTCTGTCTACGACCGCGCCAACGAGAAGATTTCCCTCTCCAAGATGACCTTCTCGCATCAGATGGTGCGCCTTATCTTTACCGAGGCGCTCTATCGCGCATGTACTATTATAAAAGGTGAGCCTTACCACCACGAATAAGGGTAAAAAAGTAAAAAGGTAAAAAGGTAAAAAAATGGGGAAAGATAAATATATAGAAATAAAAGGGGCAAGAGCCAACAACCTCAAGAATATCGATGTGAAGATACCTCAGGGCAAGTTTGTTGCCATTACGGGTGTCTCCGGATCGGGAAAATCATCGTTGGCTTTTGATACCTTATATGCTGAGGGCCAGCGCCGCTATGTGGAGTCGCTCTCTTCATACGCACGACAGTTTCTGGGACGTATGAGCAAACCGGAATGTGATTTCATCAAAGGATTGCCACCTGCCATCGCCATCGAACAGAAAGTGATTTCGCGCAACCCACGCTCTACCGTGGGCACCAACACCGAAATCTACGAATACCTGCGACTGCTCTACGCACGCATCGGAAAAACCTATTCGCCTATCAGCGGACAGGAGGTGAAACGCCATACTACCGAAGATGTACTCGCCTGTACCCGACAGTATTCCCAGGGTACCAGGTTCGTCATCCTCGCCCCTATCCACGTCATCGAAGGGCGCAGTCTGGGCAAACAGCTGGAGATGTACAACCAGGAAGGTTACGCGCGTATATATATAAAAGGTGAATTCGTGCGCATCGAAGACTTCATGGAGCAGGCAGACAAGGAACTGCTGGAAATAAGCGGCGATAAACTGAGAAAGAGAATGCAGCAGAAGGATGAAGAAATCTTCCTGGTCATCGACCGTGCTTCGGTAAGCGATGAGAAGGATGATATCAGCCGACTGATGGATTCTGCCGAAACTGCCTTCTATGAGGGCGATGGTGCCTGCCGTCTCGTCTTCCTGCCAAGCAATATCTGCTACGACTTCTCTACACGGTTCGAAGCTGACGGCATGCAGTTTGAAGAGCCTACCGACAACATGTTTGCCTTCAACTCCCCTCTCGGAGCCTGCCCTACCTGCGAAGGTTTCGGCAGCGTAATTGGCATCGATGAGAAACTCGTCATCCCGAACACTTCGATGAGCGTCTATGACGGATGTGTGGTTTGCTGGCGAGGCGAAAAGATGGGCATGTGGCTCAAGGAATTCATCCGCAGAGCTGCCGAATACGACTTCCCTATCTTCAAGCCTTATTTCGAACTGACTCAGCAGCAGAAGGACTGGCTGTGGCATGGTCTGCCTGGCGAGAAGAAACGTAAACAGCAGGAAAGGGTGAGCATCGATGAGTTCTTCAGAATGGTAAAGGAGAACCAGTACAAGATACAATACCGCGTGATGCTGAGCCGATTCCGTGGAAAGACAATTTGTCCTGACTGCCATGGTACCCGACTCAAGAAGGAAGCCAACTATGTGAAGATTGGCGGAAAGAGTATCACCGAACTGGTTGAGATGTCGATTGTGAACCTGAGCGAATGGTTTAAGAAACTGGAACTCTCTGAGCATGAGAAGGAAATCAGCAAGCGTCTGCTCACCGAAATCACCCACCGCCTGCAGTTCCTTCTGGATGTTGGTCTGGGTTATCTCACGCTCAACCGACTCTCCAACACCCTCTCTGGAGGTGAGAGTCAGCGCATCAACCTGACCACCAACCTGGGTTCATCGCTCGTGGGTAGCGTATATATCCTCGATGAACCGAGTATCGGACTCCATAGCCGCGATACCGCCCGACTGATTAAGGTGCTGAAAGAACTGCAGCAACTGGGCAATACGGTGGTTGTGGTAGAACACGACGAAGAGATTATGCGGGCTGCCGACTATCTCATCGATATCGGTCCCGATGCCGGCAGACTGGGCGGAAGAGTGGTCTATGCCGGTCCGTCATCAGAATATTCTACCACCGACAAGGCTGAACAGGAAAAGCTGCTGGCTGAATATCCGGAGAGTTATACCATCAAGTACCTGACTCACAACGAGGAGATAAAGGCGCCAACGAGCCACCGTGCCTGGAACCAGTATATCGAAATCAAGGGAGCCCGGATGAACAATCTGCGCGGCATCGACGTTAAGATACCGCTCAATGTATTCACCTGTGTAACCGGCGTATCAGGCTCAGGCAAGAGTTCGCTCATCAAGGGAATCCTCTACCCTGCCATGCGTCGCCGTCTGGACCTCGTAGCAGATGCACCAGGCGAATATGCATCGATGGAAGGCGACTGGAAGAGCATCAGTCATGTAGAGTTTGTTGACCAGAACCCTATCGGAAAGAGTACCCGCAGCAACCCTGCCACTTATCTGAAGGCGTACGATGCGATACGTGCCCTTTTTGCCAACCAGCCACTGGCTAAGCAGATGGGATTCACGCCGCAGTACTTCTCTTTCAATACCGAAGGCGGAAGATGTGAGGAATGTAAGGGTGCGGGATATGTTACCATCGAGATGCAGTTTATGGCAGACCTCACGCTGACCTGCGAGGCTTGTAAGGGCAAGCGTTTCAAGCACGATATCCTGGAGGTACGCTATGGAGGAAAAGACGTCAACGATGTGCTGAACATGACGGTAAACGAGGCCATCGAGTTCTTCAGCGATGAAAAGTTGCAGCGCAACGAGGGCGACTTCGACAACTGCCGCATCATCGTAAACCGCCTGAAACCGCTTCAGGATGTTGGTCTGGGTTACATCAAGCTCGGTCAGAATTCAAGTTCGCTTTCGGGTGGTGAGAATCAGCGTGTAAAGCTCGCCTTCTTCATAGGTAAGGAAGAACAGGAGCCTACGCTCTTCATCTTCGACGAGCCTACCACGGGTCTTCACTTCCACGACATCAAGCGCCTGCTCCATGCCTTCAATGCCCTGATAGAAAGGGGCCATTCGCTGGTAGTGATTGAGCACAATCTGGATGTCATCAAGTGTGCCGACTATATCATCGACCTCGGTCCTGAAGGCGGCGACAAGGGCGGTAATCTTGTTGTAGCCGGAACTCCGGAAGAAGTAGCTGCCTGCAAGGCAAGCCTTACCGGAAAGTTCTTGCGTTAAGAGTTGGGGA
>JAJWOH010000164.1:0-5835 GCA_021635485.1 Segatella copri
GCCTTACCGTTAACTGTAATGGTAGCACCCATGATAGGCTCACCAGAAGCATCCTTCACATGTCCCTTAACTGTATTTGTCTGCGCAAAGGAACTCACCGTCAGAAGCAGACCGCTTGCTAGGGTCAATGCTCTGAGAGGCAATTTAATTTTTACCTGCTTCATCATTTGCTTGATTTTTAAGTTAATGTATTATATTAAATTATTTACTTTTTCATTCTTTTTGGCTTAAGTTGTCATCGTTCCTACTCTAAAATACCGCTCTGGCTCTTTTCGGGGTCTTTCTGGCATCTTGCTTATATTATATAAGGTAGGAATGGGGCGTTTGCCCATAAACTTGTCGTTTCTGTGTGCAAAATTAAGTTCTTTTCTCTAATGTTGTACTATTTTTATGTTAATTCCGTTATTTATTTTGTGCAAACGTTTGCACAGAAATTACTTGATTTAAGTCAAGAACTTTGAACTGATATTGAGGATATTTCGTAATTTTGCAGCACAACTAATAGCAATGGGCGATAAAGAAACAATAACAATGAAAGATATTGCTCGCGATCTGGGCGTAAGTGTTGCCACAGTGAGCCGGGCATTGAAGGACAGTTCTCGTATCAGTACTGCCCAAAAGGAGCGTATTCAGAAATACGCGCGTGAACATAACTTCTTTCCTAATTTCCTGGGTGAAGCTTTAAGACATAATAAGGTGAAGCCGATGAAGGTGATTGGAGTTATTGTGCCTCAGGTGGTACACTATTACTTCATGTCGGTGCTTTCGGGTATAGAGGAAGAGGCTAGAGCCAGAGGTTACCGTGTGATGGTGGCGCAGAGTAACGAGCGTTACGATAAGGAGGTGGCCATCTGTGAAGACTTCTATCAGAACAAGGTTTGTGGCATCATCGTTTCGCAGGCGAAGGATACCAAGCAGTATGACCATTTCGAAAAACTGCTGCAGAATGGGGTGCCGCTCGTCTTCTATGATAGAATATGTACGGGCGTAAACAGTTCTCGCGTGGTGGTGGATGATTATATGGGTGCTTTTACCGCTGTTACCCACATGATTGATACGGGCTGCAAGAAGATTGCCTTCTACGGTTCGCCGATGAATCTGGAAATCTCCAAGAACCGATATAACGGTTATCACGATGCCCTGTTAAAACATGGTTTGACGGAGAATCCTGACTGGGTGAAGATCTGCGATGACCGTGCCAATGCCGAAGCAATAACGCCGGATATTCTGATAGAGGAAGATCGCCCGGATGCTTTCTTCGCCATCAATGATGATACGGCAATCGGCATCCTCTATACCGCCAAGCGCATGGGATTCAAGGTGCCTGAGGAAATCAGCGTCTGCGGTTTTACCAATGGTGACCGTGCCAAGGCGTGCGACCCGATGCTTACTACGGTTGAGCAGCGAGGTGTTGCCGTAGGCGAGGAAGCTGCCAATATCCTGATTGGTCAGGTGGAAGGCTCCATCCCAAGAGATGAGGTGGAGAAGCGAGTGGTGAGAACACGACTCGTGGTGAGAGGAACGACAAGATAAAATAAAAACATAACAATATGAAACAAAAACCTGATTTAAGTTTCTGGAAGCTCTGGAACTTGAGCTTCGGATTTTTCGGGGTACAGATTGCCTACGCCCTGCAGAGCGCCAACATCTCCCGAATCTTTGCAACGTTGGGTGCTGACCCACACAACTTGAGTTATTTCTGGATTCTCCCTCCATTGATGGGAATCCTGGTACAGCCTATCGTGGGCACGTTGAGCGATAAGACGTGGTGCCGCTTCGGTCGCCGCATCCCTTATCTCTTTGTGGGTGCTACGATTGCCGTCCTGGTAATGTGCCTGCTCCCGAATGCCGGTTCGCTCGGACTGACCGTGAGCGGTGCGATGCTCTTCGGACTGATAGCGCTGATGTTCCTCGATACGAGCATCAACATGGCGATGCAGCCGTTCAAGATGTTGGTAGGCGATATGGTAAATGAAAAACAGAAGGCAAAGGCTTACTCTATCCAGAGTTTCCTCTGCAATGCCGGTTCTGTAGCCGGATATATCTTCCCATTCCTCTTTACCTTCCTCGGTATCAAGAATTATGCTGAGAAGGGTGTGGTTCCTGATTCTGTCATCTGGTCGTTCTATATCGGTGCGGTTATCCTGATTCTCTGTGTTATCTACACCACGATGAAGGTGAAGGAGTGGAATCCACAGCAGTATGCGGAGTATAATGAAGCGAAGAGGGAAGAGGGAGGTGTGAAGAATCCTAATGCTGAGGCTTCTGAAGACAAGGCCGGTTGGATTACTTTGCTCCGCAAGGCGCCATCTACCTTCTGGAAGGTGGGACTGGTTCAGTTCTTCTGCTGGGCTGGTTTCCTTTATCTCTGGAATTATTCTACGGGAGCCATCGCTGAAACCGTATGGAATACGACCGATCCTGCTTCTGAAGCATTCCAGGAGGCAGGCAACTGGGTGGGCATTCTCTTTGCCGTACAGGCTGTAGGTAGTGTAGTCTGGGCTGTGATTCTCCCTCAGTTTAAGAATACGAAGGTGGCATACGCTGTCAGTCTGGTTATCGGTGGTGTGGGTTTTGCCCTGATACCTTTCCTGCATGACCAGTATCTGCAGTTTGTTCCGTTCCTGATGATTGGTGCCGGTTGGGCAGCCATGCTGGCGATGCCTTTCACCTTTGTTACCAATGCTTTGCAGGGATATGGTCACATGGGTGCTTATCTCGGTCTGTTTAACGGAACCATCTGTATCCCTCAGATTGTGGCTGCTATCTGCGGTGGAATTGTCTTGAGTCTGGTGGGTTCTCATCAGAGCGATATGATGATTGTGGCAGGTATCCTGCTGATTGCGGGTGCACTGTCTGTGAGTATCATCAAGGATAAGAAATCAGAATAAAATGAGATGAACGATTAATTATTGTTTCTACAGAGTAGGGGTAGTGCAAACGTTTGCACGATTTGTGAGAAAAAATATGCAAATTTCAGATACGTTTTTCGCTCGTTTTTTCTTACCTTTGTAGCATCAAACATAAATTATAACATTTTCAAGAGCCTTTAAGAGTCTTATGACAGTACAGTTTAATATTGAATATAAAGCAATGTTCGGCGAACAGATCGTCGTAAACATTCAGACGGAGGAAGGTGAACTGAAACTTCCTCTCGAGACAACAGATGGTGAAAGATGGGTATGCGACTGGTGTGTTGAATCACCAGAAAAATCGTATACCTATTATTATAGTGTAGAACGTGAAGGTAGAGCAGTCAAGACCGAATGGCTTATGATTAAGCATCAGCTCGATGTAAATGCCAAGAAGGCTGCGGTTTATACCCTTTACGACCACTGGAAGGTTATGCCGGAGGATGCTTACCTCTACAGCAGTGCCTTTACCGATTGCATCAATCATCAGGCTCCACAGGAGATGAAGCTGGAAATGGGCAGCAAGATTGTGCGTCTGATAGTCCGTGCTCCTCAGCTTCGCGATGGTGAGCGCCTGGGTGTATTGGGTGCTGATAAAGCTTTGGGTGCCTGGGATGTGCAGAAGATTCTTCCGATGACTCAGCATACTTATAATGAATGGGTGGCTGATATTGATGCGACTCATCTTGAGGGCAGCCATCTGGAGTTTAAGTTCGTTGCTTTCAGAAATGCAAAGAATAATCTTCTCTGGGAAACCAGCATGAACAGAACCGTGGATTTGCCGGAGATGAAGGCAGGTGAGTTGGTATCTTATGAACTCGACCAGGCTTTCTTCGCTCTGTATAACCGTAAACTTGCCGGAACGCAGGTGCCAGTATTCTCATTGCGTACCCGTAAGAGTGCCGGTATCGGTGATTTCGGTGATCTGAAGACCATGATTGATTTTGTGGCTTCTACCGGTCAGAAGGTGCTCCAGCTCCTTCCTATCAATGATACCACCATCACTCATACATGGACCGACAGTTATCCATACAGCTGCATCAGCGTCTTCGCTATTCATCCGCAGTATGCCGACCTCCATGCTCTCCCTGAGCTGAAGGACGCCAAGGCTCGTGCTGAGGCTGAGAAGACACGTGCTGAGTTGAACGCACTGGATAAGATAGATTACGAGAAAGTAAATGATTTCAAGATAAATTACTTGCGCCAAATCTTCAATCAGGAAGGTGAAAAGATGATGAAGACAGCCGAATACAAGGCTTTCTTCCTGGATACTGAACTGTGGCTGGTTCCTTACGCACAATATTCATACCTGCGTGATAAGAATGGTACGGCTGATTTCAACCAGTGGCCAGATCATCAGGTATGGGATGAGGCTGAGCGCAAGGCGCTTGCCGACCCTAAGACTGCTGCTTACAAGAACGTGGCGTTCTTCTATTTCGTACAGTTCGTACTGGACCGCCAGATGCAGGAGGCTCATGAGCATGCCAAGGCTAAGGGCGTTATTTTGAAGGGTGATATTCCAATCGGCGTAAACCGCAATGGTTGCGATGTTTGGATGGAACCAAAATACTTCAACCTCAATGGTCAGGCGGGTGCTCCACCTGATGACTTCTCTGCCAATGGTCAGAACTGGGGATTCCCTACCTATAACTGGTTTGAGATGCTGAAGGATGGCTGCCAGTGGTGGAACCGCCGTTTCCAGAATATGGCAAGATACTTTGATGCTTACCGCATCGACCACGTATTGGGCTTCTTCCGTATCTGGGAGATTCCGGTACATAGCGTACATGGATTGCTCGGACAGTTTGCACCGGCGCTTGCCATGAGCCGTGAAGAGATTGAAAGTTATGGTTTGCACTTCCAGGAAGACCGTTTTACCCGTCCGTTCATTACCGATTGGGTATTGGATCGTGTGTTCCATGAGCGTGCCGGCGAGGTAAAGGAGAAGTATCTCGACCGTCTGGATGACGAGCGTTATCAGATGAAGCCTGAGGTAGATACCCAGCGCAAGGTAGAGGCTCTCTTTGCTGACGTAACAAATGAGAAGGAACTCTGGCTGCGTGATGGCTTGTATGCCCTGATCAGCGATGTACTCTTCGTACGCGATCATACCAACCCTGGCGTCTTCCATCCACGTATCTCAGCCCAGCTCGACTTTATCTACGAGTCGCTCTATGATAATGACAAGGCTGCGTTCAACCGCCTTTACAACGACTATTTCTATCGCCGCAACAACCAGTTCTGGTATCAGGAGGCGATGAAAAAGTTGCCTAAGCTGGTTCAGGCTACCCGCATGCTGGTTTGTGCCGAAGACCTCGGTATGGTGCCAGACTGTGTGCCTTGGGTAATGGACGAGTTGAAGATATTGAGTCTGGAACTCCAGAGCATGCCAAAGGATCCATCGGTTAAGTTCGGACATCTGAGCCGTAACCCATACCGCTCGGTATGTACCATTTCGAGCCACGATATGCCTACTCTGCGCATGTGGTGGGATGAGAATATCCAGCGTACCCAGGAGTATTACAATACGATGCTCTACCGTCAGGGACCAGCACCTCATCCACTCCCAGGCTGGTTGGCTAGCGACATCATCAGCCGCCATCTTACCTCTCCATCCATGCTCTGCATATTGAGCATCCAGGACTGGTTGGCTACCGATGAGGCTCTTCGTCTGCCTGATGCTGATGCCGAGCGTATCAATATCCCGGCTAACCCTAAGCATTACTGGCGTTACCGCATGCACCTCAACATAGAGGATCTGGCTGCTGACAAGCGTTTCGTGCAGAGTATCACAGAAATGATTTCGCAGTCTGGAAGATGCTAACTAACATGATTATATATAGTGCAAACGTTTGCACACTCATTTGCAGAAAAATACCCTCCCAAAACGTGGAGGGTATTTTTGTTTTTTGTATCTTTGCAC
>JAJWOH010000026.1:0-5434 GCA_021635485.1 Segatella copri
TCTTATTATATTTGCAACCGAAACGTAACAAACATTTCCACAAATACAAATGAATATGGATACAAGTCAATATCTTGTGATTTTTTTTCAGATTCTCGGTTCTTTAGCTTTGCTCATCTATGGTATGAAGGTGATGAGTGAGGCCTTGCAGAAGATGGCAGGATCTCAGTTGCGCCACATTTTGGGGGCAATGACAACCAACCGCTTTACGGGAATGCTTACAGGTACCTTTATTACCTGTGCCGTTCAGAGTTCCTCTGCAACTACCGTTATGACGGTTTCCTTTGTAAATGCAGGTTTGCTGACCTTAGCCCAAGCTATTTCCGTTATTATGGGTGCCAATATCGGTACCACATTTACGGCATGGATTATGTCGTTGGGTTATAATGTAGATTTAACGATTGTCGTATTCCCTGCGTTCTTCCTCGGCATCATGCTGATTTATAGTAAGAAGCGCCGTTATTTCGGAGATTTCCTTTTTGGTATTGCCTTCCTCTTCTTCTCGCTCGTTCTGTTGAGTAGTGCGGGTAAGGCTCTTGATCTGGAACATAATCCGGCGGTTATCGATTTCTTTGGATCTTTTGATACAAAGAGTCATTTCACGATTGTAGTCTTCCTCCTGATCGGTACACTTATAACCTGTATCGTACAGAGTTCGGCAGCTGTGATGGCCATCACCATCTTACTCTGTTCTACAGGCGTACTCCCTATCTATCTGGGTATTGCCTTGGTGATGGGTGAGAATATCGGAACTACCGCTACAGCCAATCTTGCCGCTTTGGGTGCCAATGCCCAGGCTCGTCGTGCAGCCTTGGCCCATCTGGTATTCAATGTCTTTGGTGTAATCTGGGTTCTCTGTCTGTTCTATCCATTTGTAGATTTCGTTTGCTCTATCGTGGGGTATGATCCTGATGGTGGTATGTCTGCGGCACAGAAGACGAAGTTGTTGCCAATTGTCCTGGCGATGTTCCATACCTGTTTCAATGTTTGCAACACGGGCGTTCTGATTTGGTTTATCCCACAGTTGGAAAAAGTTGTCTGCAAGCTTATCAAGCCTAAGGCAGATAAGGAGGATGAAGATTTCCGTTTGCGCTTTATCCAGGCTGGCATCATGAAGACACCGGAACTTTCTGTTTTTGAAGCACAGCAGGAAATCGGCAGTTTCGGCGAGCGCATCCATCGTATGTTTGGTATGGTGAGAGAGTTGCTGGAAACACAGGATTCCAAGACTTTCGACAAGCTCTATGAGCGTATCGAGAAGTATGAGGGTATTTCTGATAATATGGAGATTGAGATTGCCAAGTATCTTGATCAGGTGAGTGATGCTCATCTGAGTGATGATACCAAGGCGAAGATCCGTGCGATGTTGCGTGAGATTTCCGAGATTGAGAGTATTGGTGACAGTTGCTTCAATCTTGCCCGCACCATTAAGCGCAAGGGTGAAAACAAGGAGGAGTTTACCGCCAAGCAGAATGAAAACATTCATCAGATGTTTAAGTTGGTAGATGAGGCGCTGACTCAGATGAACTATATGTTTGCTCATGAACGCCATTCTATCAATCTGAATCGTACGTACAATATCGAGACTGAGATTAATAATTATCGTACTCAGTTGAGAAACCAGAACCTGGATGATGTGGATAACCATCTTTATACCTATGGTGTAGGTACATTGTATATGGATATCATTCAGGAGTGCGAAAAGCTGGGTGATTATGTGGTTAATGTCGCCGAGGCCCGTATGGGAGTCAGAACATCTGTGGCTGTATAATACAGAATATTATTGATAGAAAGAAATAAAAGTAATAAAAGCAAACGGGGAAGCATCCATCGATGCTTCCCCGTTTGCTTTTGTTGTTTATGTATTCTGAATGTATTTACTTTTCCAATATTTCCTTCAGTTCCTTCATACCTTCAGAAGCCCCTTTCATGATGTGCTCTATCTTGTAATATCCATTGGTGTTTACGGCACCCGGGTCTATCAGATAGATAGGAATGTGAGGCTTGGTATATGAAATCAGACCTGCAGCAGGATAAACGTTGAGTGAGGTTCCGATAATGACGAAGATATCGGCTTGCTGTACAGCTTCGGCTGCCGGCTCAATCATAGGAACGCTTTCGCCGAAGAAAACGATAAATGGGCGCAACAGGCTTCCATCTCCAGCTTCGGTTCCCGGCTTTACCTCGCAGTCATCCTCAGGTAATTCCTTGATGTAGCGATAGTCGTAAGGGTCGCGTGATGAGCAAACCTTTGACAGTTCGCCATGCAGATGGATTACATTCTTGGAACCTGCCTTCTCATGCAGATTATCTACATTTTGGGTGATTACCGTCACATCGAAGTCTTTTTCCAGTTCCTTGATAAGTTTATGTCCCTCGTTAGGTTGCGCTGCATAGAGTTTATGGCGCAACATATTATAGAAGTTTGTTACTAGGGTAGGGTCAGCTTCCCATCCCTCATGGGTAGCTATCTGTTCTACAGGATAGTTTTCCCATAATCCATCATTGCCACGGAAAGTTTTGAAACCACTCTCCACAGACATGCCTGCACCGGTTAAAAATACGAGTTTCTTCATCTTACCACGTTTTAATTATTCATATTTTCTTAATCTTTTTATTAAGAATGCACAAATTTAGCAATTTTTCTGCAAATAACATCGTTTTAAGCGAGAAAAATGTTATCTTTGCACTCGTTTTAAGGACAAAAAGTACATTTTAAGATTATTAATACATTATTATAAATAAATTTTATGGATAAAGTAAGTTATGCTTTGGGCATCGGCATCGGTCGCCAGTTGGCTTCTATGGGTGCAGAGAGTTTGAATATTGATGATTTTGCACAGGCTGTAAAGGATGCCATCGCCGGTAAGCTTCAGCTCGGCGAGCAGGAGGCTCAGGAGTTGGTACAGAATTTCTTTGCAGAGCAGGAGGCTAAGGCTCAGGCTGCAGCTGCCGAGAAGGGCAAGGTTGCTAAGGAAGCTGGTGAGAAGTTCCTCGCCGAGAACGGCAAGAAGGATGGTATCATCACTACTAAGAGCGGTTTGCAGTATCAGGTTTTGCGCGAGGGTAATGGCAAGGCTCCTAAGGCTACCGATCAGGTAGAGTGCCACTACGAGGGAACGCTTATCGACGGTACTAAGTTTGACAGTTCTTACGACCGTGGTCAGACTGCTACCTTCCCATTGAACCAGGTTATTGCTGGTTGGACAGAGGGTCTTCAACTCATGACCGAGGGTGCCAAGTTCCGTTTCTTCATCCCTTATCAGTTGGGTTATGGCGAGCGTGGTGCAGGTGCATCTATCCCTCCATTCTCAGCATTGATTTTCGATGTAGAGCTCGTTGCCGTTAAGTAATCTGTTTGCAGTTATACTTAAACAAAGTAAAGGCAATCCTGGAATATAATAGATAAAATAAAGATTTAAAATATAAATAAAGAAATGAAAAAGTTATTTTTCGGAGCCCTCGTGGCTTGTGCTGCTGCTACATTCGTAGGTTGTGGCAATTCTACTCCTAAGGCAGACCTCAAGACTGATGTTGATACAATGAGCTATGCTATGGGTATGTCTCAGACTCAGGGTCTGAAGGAGTTTATGGTAGAGCGCATGGGCGTTGATACCGCTTACATGGATGATTTCATCAAGGGTCTTAACGATGGTGCCAACGCTGGTGACGACAAGAAGAAGGCTGCTTACTACGCAGGTATTCAGATTGGTCAGCAGATCTCTAACCAGATGGTTAAGGGTATCAACCACGAGGTATTCGGTGAGGATTCTACAAAGTCTATCTCTCTGAAGAACTTCATGGCTGGTTTCATCACAGGTACTACTGGCAAGAAGGGCTTGATGACTGTTGAGCAGGCTGCTCAGGTAGCTCAGGCTAAGATGATGGCTATCAAGGCTAAGAACATGGAGAAGGAATATGGTCCTAACAAGGTTGCCGGTGAGAAGTTCCTCGCTGCCAACAAGAAGAAGCCAGGAGTTGTTACTCTGCCTTCAGGTGTTCAGTACAAGGTAATCAAGGAGGGTAACGGCCCTATGCCAAAGGATACTTCTATGGTTAAGGTTAACTACGAGGGTAAGACAATCGACGGCAAGGTATTCGATTCTTCTTTCAAGCGTGGTCAGGCTGTAGATCTCCGTGCTAACCAGGTTATCAAGGGTTGGACTGAGGCTTTGGTTCACATGCCAGCAGGTTCTGTTTGGGAGGTTTACATTCCTCAGCAGTTGGCTTATGGTGAGCGCGAGCAGGGTCAGATCAAGCCATTCTCTGTATTGATCTTCAAGATTGAGTTGATCTCAGTAGGTGGCAAGTAATTTTTGTGGGAACTCATTTTTATAGAGGACTTATAAATGAAGAAAATATTAATGACAGCACTCGTCCTCGTGGCGGGTGCTTCTTTGTTTACAGCTAGTGCTGCAAGCAAGAAGAAGGTTAAGAAGGCGGCTACTCTTGTTGAGTTGAAATCATCAGCCGATTCTTTGAGTTATGTAGCTGGTATGAATGCCACTCGTGGTCTGATTCCTTATATCCAGCAGAGTTTTCAGGTAGATACAGCCTATATGGAGAATTTCCTTCGTGGTTACAAGGATGCGCTTGCCATGGGTATCAATCCTAAGACTGTAGCTTATTCTGCAGGTATGGAGGTTGCCAAACTGGTAGAGAAGCGTGTATATCCTGGAACAAAGGAAGAGTTGAAGAGTACAGGCGATTCTATCAGCCACGCTATGTTCCAGAATGGTTTTATCGCAGCTTTGGCGAATGATACAACATTCTTTACCACTAAGGCAGCTGCTGATTTCCAGAAGGAAGCTTTGGCTGGTGCCGGCGAGAAGTTCCTTGCCGCCAATGCCAAGAAGCCGGGTGTAAAAGTGTTGCCTAGCGGTTTGCAGTATAAGGTGATTACCGAAGGTCATGGCGAGGTGCCTAAGGCTAGCGATGAGGTAGAAGTTAGCTACGAGGGTCGTCTGATTGATGGTACCGTTTTTGATGCTACATCCAAGCATGGTGGCAGCAAGACAGATAAGTTCCGTGCCAACGGATTGATCAAGGGTTGGACCGAGGCACTTACTCTGATGCCTGTGGGCAGTAAGTGGCAGCTTTACATTCCTTACGAGTTGGCTTACGGCGAGCGTCAGGCTGGTCAGATTCCTCCATACTCTACTTTGGTATTCGACCTTGAGCTGGTTAGCATCGTAAAGCCTGAGGTTAAGGCTGAGCCTGCTGGCGAGTTGAAGGAAGATGTAGCCGTAGGAGCAGAGAAGAAGGTGGCTAAGGCTTCTGCCAAGTCAAACGGCAAGAAAGCTGCTTCCAGAAAGAGAAAGTAATATATAATTAAGGTTATATATATAATAAGGTGAAAGAGGGTGTGTCATCAGTGCATGACACACCCTTTTTTGTTTCTTTTACGTTTGTGTTTGTTGCTTTTGCATAAAAA
>JAJWOH010000026.1:5534-35036 GCA_021635485.1 Segatella copri
TGACACACCCTTTTTTGTTTCTTTTACGTTTGTGTTTGTTGCTTTTGCATAAAAACGGGAAAAGCGAATCTGTTAGTTCTCTTATTTGTTGTATCTTTGCAGAAGATAATAATCAACTTCAATAATCATATTTTTAACCTAAAAGATAATGATGAAACAAATAACAACAACCGTATGTGCAACCATGCTGATGGCTAGTTGCAGTAACATAAATAATACGGATCAGCAAGTGAACCAGCAAGTAGATGAACTCTACAGCAGAATGTCACAGCCAGAGCGTATTGCTCAGTTGAGGAGTGGGTATATGGATGAGCTCTTTGATGCGGAAGGCAATTTGGATACCATCAAATGCAAGCAACTCATTCCTTATGGTATTGGACATTTTTCTCAGTATGCCAGTCAGGAATTGGTTGATGCCAATTTCTTGCGAAAGCGTGTGGCTGTAGTACAAGATTGGTTGATACATCATACCCCAAATGGTATCCCTGCTCTTTTTCACGAGGAGGTTCTTTCGGGCATCAATACGCAAGATGCAACAGTCTATCCACAGCAGATAGGTCAGGCTTGTTCATTCAATCCTGAGTTGGCAGAGCTCAAGACTTTGCAGACAGGTACCGCTCTTCGCAAGATGGGTGGCGTATTGTCGCTTTCTCCTATGGTAGACGTCTGCCGTACTCCAAGTTTCAATCGTCTGGAAGAATCATACGGTGAGGATGGTTATCTTTCAGCCGTTATGGGTACTGCTTTTGTCAAGGGCCTTCAGCAGGGCGACCTCAAGAAGGGAGTGGGAGCTTGCTCTAAACACTATCTGGGATATGGTGGTGGCGGAGATGCTGATGAGAAGGAGATGATGGAAGATATCCTTTTGCCTCATGAGACGATGATTCGTCTGGCAGGTTGCAAGGCTTTGATGCCGGGTTATCATGCTGTTCATGGTACCAAGTGCGTGGCAAATAGTGAGATTCTCAACGATATTTTACGAGATTATCTCGGATTCGATGGAATGGTGGTGAGCGATTATACTGCCATTGACCAGTTGCCGGGACTAGATACTCCTCTTCAGAAAGCTGTGGCTGCTATCAATGGTGGCAATGATGTTGATTTCCCTAGAGGCGAAAACTATCAGTATTTACAGGAAGCCTTGGATAAGGGACTTGTTAAGAAAGAAGTCTTTGAGCGTGCTGTAAAGGATGTTCTGCGTTATAAAATTCGTGCAGGACTGATGGATAAAAATCCATATCTGTATAGTACGGAGGATGTAAAGCTTGATACTAAGGAAGAACGGCAGACGGCTTACGATATAGCTAGCCAGTCTATTGTCTTGTTAGAGAATAAAGGTGTTTTGCCTCTTGTGAAGGAGGCTGATGTTAACAGCGCCAAGCAGGTTAAGAATATCCTGCTCACGGGTCCTAATGCCAATTCTGTCTGGGCGATGTGTGGCGACTACTCTTTCCCTTCAATGTTCTATTTCTGGCAGAGTTGGAAGAAAAAGTGGGATGATAGCCACTTGCCACATATCGTTAAATTGCTAGAGGCAATGCAGGCAAGTAAACCTGAGGGTATTAATATTAAGTATTCTCGTGGTTGTGACTGGACAGAGGAGATAGAGACCAAGTTTGAAGAGTCTGGCGATAAGCGCGCCTGGGAGTATCAGCTCCTGCATCGCAAGGTTGATTCAGGCGAGAAGGCAGACAAGGCAGAAGCTTTGGCGATGGCAAAGGAAAGCGATGTTATCGTTGCTGCTGTAGGGGAGAATGTGATGCTCTGTGGTGAGAATCGTGAGCGAGATGGTCTCAAGCTTCCTGGTAAGCAAGAGGAATATGTTGAGGAACTCTTAGCTACAGGCAAACCTGTAGTCCTGGTAGTCTTCGGCGGTCGTGCGCAGGTTATCTCCAAGATAGCTAAGCGCTGTGCAGCAGTCATCCAGGCCTGGTATCCAGGTGAAGAGGGTGGTACAGCTGTGGCTGACATTCTTTATGGCAAGATTTCACCATCAGCCAAGCTGAGTGTCAGCTATCCTAATACTGAGGTTTATGAGCCTATCTGCTATAATTATTCCACCCGTCAGGATGCCCGTGTAGAGTGGCCTTTCGGTTATGGATTGAGCTATACAACCTTTGCCTATAAGAACTTGCAGGCTGTTAAGGAACTCTCTACGGCTTCAGAGTCGAGCAATATCTACTTTGAGGTTACCAATACGGGTAAGGTTCGTGCCGATGAGATAGCGCAGGTATATCTGTCGCCAACTCAGAGCAACCAGCAGATTCATCCTATCCAGTTGCAGGGCTTTACCCGCATCTCTCTCAATCCTGGCGAAACCAAGAGAGTATGCATCAGGTTCTATACTGATCAGTTTGGTTATTATTCTCATCGAGGCAATCGTCAATGGAACATAGCTCCTGGAACGTATGAACTGAAGATTGGAGCCTCTTCTCAAGATATCCGTCTTAAGCAGCAGATAGTTTTGACGGGTGATAAAGTGGTGAAACCTTTGCGTGATCATTACTTCTCCGAGGTTATCAGATAAGCGTGTGATTTTTCTACTAAAAGTAGCAAAATGCCAAGGTTTTTGGTTAAAAACAGTATAAAAAACAACAAAATGCACGGATATTGCAAAATATTCGTGCATTTTGTTTGCAGTTTCAATAGATTTTATTAATTTTGCTATCTGGTATAGAAAAGTACCTTATAAATAGAATAATATAAAACAAAACGAAATGGAGAAAATAGACAATCTAGACAGAAAGATTCTCGGCATCCTTTCTAAGAATGCCCGTATTCCTTTCAAAGACGTAGCCGCAGAATGTGGCGTGTCTCGTGCTGCCATCCATCAGCGTGTTCAGCACTTGATGGAGGATGGTTTCATCACCGGTAGCGGTTTTGATGTAAACCCTAAAAGCCTGGGTTATTCTACCTGCACTTATGTAGGTTTGAACTTGGAGCGTGGTAATATGTATAAAAAGGTGGTAGAGCGCTTGCAGAACATTCCTGAAATCGTAGAGTGCCACTTTACAACCGGTTCATACACCATGCTGATCAAACTTTATGCCCGTGACAACGAGCAGCTCATGGATCTGCTCAACAATAAGCTTCAGGCTATCCCTGGTGTGGTTTCTACCGAAACGCTTATCTCTCTTGAGCAGAGCATCAAGCGTGAGATTCCTGTACTTCTCGATGAAGATTAATAAGAGTCTCCATACCTGAGTACGATTTTTAGAAGATCTTGAATCATTATTTATTGAAAGATAAACAAATGGAAACATTTGACTTAGAGTCGCATCTCCAGGATGCATACTCTAGATTTCCCGAAGCGAAGCATCAGCCTGTAATTGGCCTTACTGCCAATTATGAAGGTATCGATGCTACGCTTCGCGACCGTTATTATAAGCAGGTAATAGCGGCTGGCGGTACGCCGGTCATTATTCCTCCTGTTGCCGATGCTCAGGTCATCGTCAATACCCTGGAGCATCTTGATGGATTGATTCTGACGGGTGGCGGCGACCATAATCCGCTGTGGATGGGCGAAGAGCCTTCTCCCCGTCTTCACAATATCAATCAGGAACGTGATGCTGCCGAACTGATGATTACCCGATTGGCTTTCAACCGCCAGATTCCGATGCTTGGCATCTGCCGGGGCATCCAGACCCTTGCCATTGCGCTGGGCGGAAAGGTGTGCCAGGATATCAAGCAGCTGGTAAAGCACAGCCAGGATGCCGACCGTACTGAACCTACCCACATCGTAGAAATCAAGAAAGATTCCACCTTATATAATATATATAATAAGGAGAAGATCTTTGTCAACTCGTTCCACCATCAGGCGGTAAGCGAGCCAGGCAATTATCTGCGCACCATCGCCAAATCTTCCGATCATATTATAGAGGCTGTAGAGAGTAGCGAATATAAGCAGATTCTCGGTGTGCAATGGCATCCGGAATGGCTGGAAGAAGAAGGATTGAAGATTTTCCAATGGCTGGTTAATCAGGCTAACAACTTTTATGCAGCCAAGCAGTTGCATAAGCGCATCCTTACGCTCGATACCCATTGTGATACTCCGATGTTCTTCCCTCAGGGCATCAAGTTTGATCATCGCGATTCCCGCATCCTGGTTGATCTCCATAAGATGACCGATGGTCATCAGGATGCTACCACGATGGTAGCTTACCTGCCACAGCCTCAGATAGGCGAGAGCTTCAGCAGCAAGGTGGCTTTCGATGTAAAGGGACCTGCGCAGTATGCCGACCTCATCTTCGATAAGATAGAAGAGATTGTGAGCAAGAACAGGCAGTATCTCAGCATAGCCCGCACTCCTGCCGATCTTTATAGCGATAAGCGGAATGGCAGAAAGAGCATCATGCTCGGCATCGAGAACGGTCTCGCCCTGGAGCACGATATCAGTAACGTGAAGCATTTCGCCCAGCGTGGCATCGTTTATATCACGCTCTGCCATAATGGTGATAATGATATCTGCGATAGTGCCCGCGGCTGCAATACCCATAATGGTGTGAGCAGTTTTGGCGAGAAGGTGATTCAGGAGATGAACCGCCTGGGCATCATGGTAGATTTGAGTCATGGTGGCGAGAAGAGTTTCTACGATGCACTTGATATCAGCCAGACTCCTATTGTCTGCAGCCATAGCAGCAGCCGTGCGCTCTGCGATGTGCCTCGTAATCTGACCGATGACCAGATGCGTGCCCTCGCAGCAAAGGGCGGTGTGGCTCATACCACGCTCTATCACGGATTCCTGCGTAAAGAGGGTGAAGCCGACATCATGGACGCTATCGCCCATCTTGAGCATGCCATCGATGTGATGGGTATCGACCACGTAGGTCTGGGTACCGACTTTGATGGAGACGGCGGCATCAGAGGTCTCGCCGACTCTTCTGAACTCATCAATTTCACCCTCCAGCTGTTGCGCCGTAAATATAGCGAGCAGGATATTGTCAAGATTTGGGGAGGCAACTGGCTCAGAGTGATGACGCAGGTACAGAACTTTAAACATTAATGTTATGACGAAGAAAATGAAGATAATTTTAGGCTTGGTAGTTGCTGCCGGAGTGGTAGCTGGAGCTATCAGCTATAAGAATGCCAACACCACGTCGCCGGAAATCCAGGAAGTAGAGGAAGCAGAGAAGCTGAATCCTGTAGGTCCTGCCTTTAATGCCGATTCGGCGTTGGCTTATTGTGCCGCACAATGCGATTTCGGTCCTCGCGTCATGAACAGCGAGGCGCACGACAAGTGTGGCGAATGGATTGTGAGCAAGTTCAAGCAGTTTGGTTGCGAGGTAGAAACCCAGAAGGCTGACCTCAAGGGCTATGATGGTACCATCCTGAAGAATACCAATATCATCGCCCATTACAATCCGAAGGCTGAAAACCGCATCTTGCTCTGTGCCCATTGGGACAGCCGTCCTTGGGCTGACAACGACCCCGACAGCACCAACTGGCGCAAGCCTGTAATGGGTGCCAACGATGGAGCCAGCGGAGTAGCCGTCATGTTGGAGATTGCCCGCCAGCTGCAGGCAGACAAGAAGCTGAATCCTAACATCGGCGTAGATTTCGTATGTTTCGATACTGAAGATTGGGGAACACCTCAGTGGGCTGATGTTCAGGACGATGGCGATACTTGGGCTTTGGGTGCCCAGTATTGGAGCGAGAACAAGCCTGAGGGATATAATCCACGTTTTGGAATCCTCCTCGATATGGTGGGCGGACAGGGAGCCAAGTTCTATCGTGAAGGCATGTCTATGCAGTATGCCGGTGGCATCGTGAAGAAGGTTTGGGCTGCAGCCCGTCAGGCTGGTTTCGGCTCTTACTTCCCTAAGAGCGATGGCGGAATGATTACTGATGATCATATTCCGGTCAACGAGAAGGCTAAGATTCCTACTGTAGATGTGATTGCTTATTATCCGGACTGTCAGCAGAGCAGTTTCGGTCCTACCTGGCACACCGTGAGCGATGATATGGCTCATTTGGATAAGAATGTGCTTAAGGCAGTTGGCCAAACCGTGATTCAGGTGCTTTATACTGAGGAATAGGTCGGCATCCCATTCGGATATAAAAGGAAATGTTCCTAGGAAAAGTTGTTGCTTTTCTTAGGAACATTTCTTTTTTCAGTCTGTTTAAATCTTCGTTCATCGACGTTGAACCGCCGTTCACCGTCTATGAACCGCCGTTCAACGACGCTGAACGGACATTCAACGTCGATGAACGGAGATTTCTTCTGCTTGTATCAACAAAAAAACTTAGGTATAAAAGCAATTCCTATTGACTGGAAATGCTTTTATACCTAAGTATATGGGCTTTCTGAATAAGATGAGCTGGTTAAATCTGCCCCGATTCTACCTGTCTTACCACTCTTTCTGTTAATCTGTCAACGCCGTTCGGGTCGTACTTCTTGTTGAGGCTGGCACCGAAGAGGCTTGCAAATGCCTGATAGAATCCGGCACGGATAGGACCCAGAAAGGCTTGAATCAGGTGATAGGATGAGGAATTGCATTCGCGATACACCAGTTTGATGCAGAGTTTACCCTGTGCATAGGTGAGTTTCTTCATTCTCGGGGTATATTCCTGTTTGATACCTTTCTCCACCAGTTTCATGTGTGCATCCTTTGCCTTCTTATTAGGCAGCGTTTCCAGATAATCACCCGTTTCGATGATAATCTTTCTTACCTCTTTGGCTATCGGCAGCACCTTCTTGATGTTGTATACCAAACGGTTGTAAGCCATTCGTTCCTTGGCGTTCTTGAATACCGGCTGCGGATAAACGTACACGTTGTTCACCTGAACATATTGCACGCTGTCATGATCCAGGAGCACTTTTCCTACCTTCACCATCGGTTCAAAGGTAGGAGCATCCATGTCCACCTCCCTGTCTTCAGGGTTGTCGCCATCGGTCTGCGCCATGGTTTGCAGGGTGATGCAGAAGAGCATCGCCAGTAAAAAGCATATTTTCTGTTTCATGTAAATCTCCTCAAAGTTCTTTGTCCAGCTCCTTTTTTCGTGGAGCTTCTTCTATATATAAAGAGGTGTAAGCCCCTTTGTGGTACTAATTACGCCGCAAAATTACAGATTATTTCTCAATTTGAGAAAGATTCTTGGCTTTTTCTTTCTCTTTTTCAGATTTTAGCAGTAACTTTGTCTTAATTTAATAAATGAAGTGCCTACTGCAGATGAAGCATGCTCATTCCATAACATCCCTCTTGTTGAAACTGTTTCTCGTAGGCAGCTCCCAAATCTTCTGTGCCTCATGGGCTCAAGCCCAATATTCCTCTCTTTCAGAACTGGGCGCCGTGCCCGAAGATTCTCTTTCCGCTTCGCCACTCTGGCAGCAACTGCTGTCCGACCTTTCTTCATCCGAAGATTTCGAGCATGTAGCCTGGCAGGACTATGAAGAAGATTTGGAGGAGATGGCGCAGCATCCCGTCAATCTGAATACGGCAACGAGAGAAGAACTGGAGCGCATGCCGTTTCTTACTGCATCGCAGGTAGAAGACATCCTGTTCTATATCTACCGCTATGGACAGCTGAAGAGTATGAGCGAGCTTACCCTGATAAGCAGCATCGGCTGGTATCAGCGCCAGCTGATGAATTGTTTCTTTTATGTGGCCGATGACGGGAGCAAGCCGGCTTTTCCCAGTCTTAAAACCATCGCCCAGTATGGCAAGCACGAAGTGATGGGCATGTTGAAGGTTCCTTTTTATGAGCGCAAGGGCGATGCGAGCGGAACCGACGGCTATCTAGGTTATCCTTACAAGCACGGACTGCGCTACCAGTTTCGCTACGGCAATTCCGTCAAACTGGGATTCGTAGCTTCTCAGGATGCCGGCGAACCATTCTTCGGAGGCAGGAACACGATGGGTTACGACTTCTATTCCTTCTATCTTCAGGTAAAGAACCTGGGCAGATGGAAGAATATCACCCTGGGCAGATACAGACTGAACGCAGGATTGGGACTGATACTCAATAATGATTTCGGCTTCGGCAAACTCTCAGCCTTAACCTCCTTGGGCAGATCATCTTCCTGCATCATCCGCGGTCATTCTTCCCGTTCTTCAGCCAATTATCTGCAAGGCGCCGCCGCCACCTATACCTTATTAAAGGGCCTCGAACTGACTGGTTTTCTTTCTTATCGCCAGATAGATGCTACGCTTTCTGCTGACGGCGGGGGCATCAAGACCATCCTGAAGACCGGTTTGCATCGCACGGTGAATGAGATTGCTAAACAGAAGGTAGCATCCAATACACTTGTGGGAGGCAACATCAGTTACCGGCATCAGGGCTGGCACATCGGAGGTACAGCCTTTTATACCTCTTTTTCCCTTCCGCTCACGCCCAATAAAAGCCAGCTTTACAAGCGTTTTGCTCCAGAGGGGAATGCCTTTTGGAATGCCAGTATCAGCTATGGTTATATCTCCCATCGCCTCACCCTCTCCGGCGAGACGGCAATTGGCGATTGCGGTTCCATAGCCACGCTCAATGCAGCCTCCTATCTCTGTTCCGACCATTTCACGCTCATGGCTCTTCACAGGTACTATTCTGCCCGTTACTATTCTCTCTTCAGCAACAGCTTTTCCGAGGGGAGCGATGTGCAGGATGAAAACGGCGTATATCTGGGCTTTACCTGGATTCCTGCCCATCATTGGAGCATCACAGCCTATAGCGATTTCGCCTATTTCGCCTGGCCTAAGTATCAGACCAGAGAGAGCACTCAGAGTTGGGATAATCTGGTGAATATTCTCTTCCAGCCCTCCAGAGTCCTGACGGTAGGAGGAAGGTTCCGTTATAAGGATAAGGCGGGAACCACGACCGGCCGTCTGCGCCTCTATGCCACAATAGTCCAAAAACGATGGAGCGCCAAAACCAGTTTCGACTATACGATGAGCCAGGCGGAAAGCACGATGAAGAATGAGGGCGATGAGCTTAGTAAAGGCTATATGGTGAGCGAGCATATAGGATGGGAATGGAAATGGAAGAAGCAGTTGAAAGGAACGTTGAGAGGCTGCCTGGGCTATTTTCATACTTCCGATTTCGCCTCCCGTATCTACGCTTATGAGCCTGGTCTGCTCTATCAGATGAGTTTCGGCAGCTACTACGGCGAGGGCATCCGTTACGCCTTGGTGGCACGCTCAGAGATAGGTTCCCATCTGCTGCTTATCGCCAAATTGGGTACAACCGATTATTTCGACCGCTCTCACATCTCTTCTGGTTTGCAGGAAATCTCCCGCTCTTCACAATCCGATCTGGAGATACAGGTAAAGTGGAAATGGTAAGAAAGAATGGAGAAAAACGGGAAAAATATATCAAGAATAAAAAATATTAACCGTTTTTCTTGTTTAAATAGAAAAAATGAGTTACTTTTGCATCTTGAATAAATACTGGCTTATAAATGAAGATATTGATAGTTATCCCTTGTTATAACGAGGAAGAAGTGCTGCCTAAGACCTTAGATGTGCTGGGGGCATTGATCAGAAAAATTAAGAAAGAGACTGATGCCGACACAGAACTGCTGCTTGTCGACGATGGCAGTCGTGACCATACTTGGCAGATGATTTCGGATGCTGCCAAGGAGCATGGGTATGTGCATGGCATCAAACTGTCGCATAACCGGGGCCATCAGAATGCGCTTTGGGCAGGTATGGAAGCTGCGGTAGACCATTGTGATGCGATGGTAAGTATCGATGCCGACCTGCAGGACGATGAGAATGTTATCGTGGATATGGTGCGCCAGGTGCAGGAAGGCAAGGATATCATCTATGGTGTGCGCAAGGAGCGCAAGACCGATACCTTCTTCAAGCGCTTTACCGCCCAGGCTTTCTATAAACTGATGCAGAGTGTGGATAAGGAGACGGTTTACAATCATGCCGATTTCCGCATGATGACCAACCGCACCCTAAAGGCGCTGATGCAGTATCCTGAGCGCAATCTTTTCCTCAGAGCCATCGTCCGCCAGTTGGGTTTTCGAGAGGGGTTCGTCTATTACGACCGCAAGGCTCGTGAGGCGGGTGAGAGTAAGTATCCGTTTACCAAGATGCTGAGTTTCAGTATAGATGGCATCACTTCGTTCTCCGTGGCACCATTGAAGTTTATCACCTTCCTGGGTCTGGCGATGACTTTAGTAGCAATCATCATGATTATCTTTGCCTTGGTAGAATATTTCCAGGGCAAGACCATTCAGGGCTGGACCTCTATGCTTGTTTCCATGTGGTTTATCGGAGGCATCATCACCACGGGTGTAGGCATCACGGGTGTTTATATCGGCAAGATTTATACCGAGGTGAAACGTCGCCCACGATACTTCATCGAAGAAAGAGTATAATCTTATCGAAGAAAGAAAATAAGAAGAATATCAATTTGATAGATACAAAAATAGCATCGGTACTTATAATCCCGATGCTATTTTTGTATCTAATCACTAATAATTAATCACTACTCATTTGTTAAGTGCAATATTGGCACTAGTCTTCACGAATCGGTAGAAACCTACCTTGTTGTGCCATTCTACCGTCTTTCTTACTTCCCAAACCTTCTGGAAGGTATAGTCCTTGCCGAATTTCTCAAGGAAATCAGGCATGTCTTCTTCCGGAATCATCAGCACGCCATCCTGTGGCAATACCTTGTCAAACTGCTGGATCTTATCGCCCAGATAGAAGTTGAGGCTGAAGAAATGCAGCATATCTACCGACATATAAGAATAGAGTTTGCTGGTATCAAACTTCTTCTCGATAACTGGCGCCAGATGCTTATCGGTCTTCGTGTTGAGCACAGGTGGCTGCAGACTGGAGTCGAGCATCAGGAAGAGCCCCACGATGGTGGCAAGGGTATATGAAACAATATTGCCTGGATTCTTCTTCTTGAGTGCCCGGAAGATGAGGTAAACTCCCCCCAAAGTGATAACCATAAAGATGCTGCATGGGATGAGCAAATCGTTGTTTTCGAGCGCATGGAGCATGGCGATATTGTCTATGGCATGCTTGCCGTGGAAGATGCTTTCTGGCACCCATCCTTTTTTTACCACCAGCAGGGCGATATTGAGAATCAGGGTTATCGAAGCAATCGCCCCGGCATAAACCTTCAAGGCTCCCATCTTCTCCTTCATCATCCAAACGATGTATTCGGCGATGAGATAGGCCATGAACGGATAGCATGGCAGCAGATAAATGCTGCGCTTGCTCTTTGGGATGCAGTAGAAGAAGAGTACCAGGAGGAAGGCGAGCCAGGTGAACACCTGCAGCGGAGTAGCCTTCTTCGCATTCTCAAGGAAACGGGTCTTCGAGAACTTCTTCCATGGCAGAATGAAGAGCGAGAACAATAATAATAAGGTGTAAGGCAACCAGCCCGTGATGAGCGTGAGAAGGTTGTACCACGCTGGGTTCTCGTGCGATTCGTATGCCATCTTGCCCATGAATCGGTCGATGTTCTCTTCCTTCACCAGGCGCAGAAACTCGTCGCCGCCTTGCAGATAGGCTGCATAATACCAGCAGAAAGGAATAACGAGCGAGAGCAGGGCGGTTAGAGCCATGCGCCATACGATGCCCCAGAAGTTCTCACGTTGGGTAAGCATGAATACGCCCATCACAAAGCAAGGCAGAATGATGCCCACAGGACCTTTGGTAAGCGTAGCGCCACTCATGCAGAGGATAGCGAGCCAAGGCAACTGGTGCTTTCCTTTCTCCCACCAGCGGTAGAGCAGATACATGGCTCCCACCATGAAGGCGGTGTTCAGCATATCTACACGGCAGTTCATACCCGCACGGTGCACCTCGAAGGCGGTGAGCGTGAGGATGGCTGCGATGAGACTGGTTGGGGCGTTCTTGCGCTTGGCATAGAATACGAAGCCGCCAATGGTCATCAATACCAGCGATACGGCGGATGGAAGACGTGAGGTGTACTCATTCACATGGCCGATGAAGAGGCTGAAGAAGGCGATGCACCAGTGGAAGAATGGCGGTTTGTAAGGGATATCACCTCCGTTGTTGATAGGCAGAATCCAGTTGCCATGTTCCAGCATGGTGTAGGCAACCACCGCTTCGCGCGGCTCTCCCTTGGTATTGAAATCTGTGAGTCCGAGGAATGGAATCATCATCACGATAGCCAGGATGATGATGAGCCATAGGGCTTTGTTGTACTTGATGTTCATGTCTTATCGAAGTCTTGTTTTGTTATTTTGGCTGCAAAGTTACATATAATTATTTGTTTATAGACAGAATAAGGCTAGAAATTTTGCTTTTATTAGGATATAATTATTAACTTTGCACCCGATTTCTAAAGTAGAATAAAAATGAAACGATATTTTAAGGCTTTTGGGTATCTCCTTTCGGTGCATGTATTGGCATTGCTGGTGATGACTCTGTTCAGATTGGTAGAATTTATCGCTCTGCATGGCATGATTGTAGATGCAGAGGCGAGTAGGGTAATGGCGTTTGTCAAGGGTGTATGGTTTGACAATGTCATAGCTTGTTATATTTCGGTATTGCCTGTGGCTGTGCTCCTGATAGCAGCCAGCCTGGGGTGGTGTCATCGCCGTTTGCTGCGTGGCATCAACATCTGGTATGCGGCATGGTTTGCCATCGCCTTCATGCCTTCGGCAGCCAATACTCCTTATTTCCAGTATTTCTTCAAGAACATCAATTCCAGCATATTCGGGTGGTTCGGCTATGTAGCCACCACATCGGGCATGCTCTTGCAGGAGTCTTCCTACTGGCTCTATATCGCCCTCTATTTCGTGTTTACGGGGTCGTTTATCTATGCGCTCGTCCGTCTGCGCCGCTACTTCGAGGGGCTCTTCCTTCTGCCTAAGGACAATATGCACCTGGTGCAGGTAGTCAGCCGTTTCCTTATTTCTGCTGTGATGATAGGTGCCTGTCTCTTCGGCATCCGTGGCAGAATGGGCTATAACCCTATCAAGGTGAGCCAGGCTTACTATTGCGAGGATTCTTTTCTCAACCAGCTCGGCATCAATCCTGCCTTCAATCTCCTTACTTCTGCGCTCGACGATATGCGCAAGGAGAACAAGGAGTTGCATCTCATGCCATACGCTGAGGCCATTACGAATACCCGCCAGTGGCTGGGTATTACGGGAAAGGTGGATAGCACGAATATTCTGAAGCGTGAGGTGGTGAACGATTCCCTGATGATGAAGATGGGTCAATCTCCTGCGAAGAAGAATCATCCTAACGTGGTGGTGATATTGATGGAGTCGATGTCGGCAAACCTGCTGGGCACATTCGGCAATCAGCAGCCGCTCACTCCAACGCTCGATTCGCTCTATCAGCATTCCCTGGCGTTCACCCACTTCTATAGTTCCGGCATCCATACCAACCATGGCATGACGGCTACGCTCTACAGTTTCCCTGCCCTCATGTTCCGCAACCTGATGAAGGGAACGGTAACTCCACGCCGCAAGGGTATCGCCACGGTGTTGAAGAAGTATGGCTACGAGAACATGTTCTTCATGACTCACGAGGCACAGTATGACAACATGAAGGCTTTCTTCCAGACCAATGGCTACGATGACATCTTCTCTCAGGAGAACTATCCTAAGAGCGAGGTGGTGAACAGTTTTGGTGTGAGCGACCATTTCGAGATGGACTATGCCCTCAACACCATCAACCAGAAGGCGAAGACGGGCAAGCCTTTCATGGCTACCATCCTCACCGTGAGCAATCATCCGCCATATATCATTCCTGATTTCTTCAAGCCGAAGACCAAGGAGAAGGAAACACAGATTGTGGAGTATGCCGACTGGGCGATAGGCGACTTTCTGAAGAAGGCAAGCCGGGAGCCTTGGTATAAGAACACGATATTCGTGATTCAGGCAGACCATGGTAAGCTGGTGGGTAAGAGCGAGGGCGAGTTGCCTCAGTCTTACAACCACATTCCGCTCATCATCTTTGGTCCTGGTGTTCCGCAGCAGCAGTATGCCGGTTTGGGTATGCAGGTAGATGTAATGCCTACGCTTTTCGGTCTGATGAATCTGAATTATGAGTACGAGGGCTTCGGCGTGGATTTGCTGAAACAGGAGCGCCCGATGGTATTCTATTCGGCAGATAACCAGATTGTGGCAAGAGACCATCAGCGTTGCTTTGTCTATAATCCGTCGATGAACCGCAGTTTCTGCTATGATGTGTTGCCGAATGGTAATCTGAAGGAAACCAAGCAGGAATCTAAGTTCCAGGATTTGAAGAACTATGTGTTCTCGAATATCCAGGCTGCTGAATATATCGAGCGACATCAGCAATAAAAAACGATTTTATCAGAAACAGTAATCCCCCACCACGCTTTGGCTGCGTGATGGGGGATTTACTGTTTCAGGAGATTCAAGATGCTTTATGCCGAGAGGGTAAGCTTCTGCCAGATCTCGGTGTCGCCACCTTTCAGCTTCTTGCAGAGACCACGCTTGGTCCAACGGCTTATCATCTTACGGATGGTTTCACGACTGGCTCCGTCGCCACGCTCACGGCTGGCATCGAAGAGGGTGAACTGCTCAGGGAGCTGGGCAAAGAGCAGGGTGTTTCGAGACTTATAGACTGGGATTGCCTCGTTGTCCTGCTGCTGCTTGTCGAGACGCAAGCCAAACATCTCCATCTGCATGGCGAGCACGTAGTCGGCCACAGCCTTGGCAAAACGGATGCAGGCATCTGTTTCCTCTCCGGTCTGTTCCAGGATGTGGAAGATGACGCCACAACGGAAGCCGATGACGGCGGAACGGCGACGATATACATCCATCACACGGTCGGCATTCGCCAGGGCAAGCTGTCTTTTCGCTTCGAGCCACAGGCAGAACTCCTCGCACATACGGGGCAGCTCCATTACGCCGTGACTACGTTCAAGGAGAGTTACTGCCTTGAGGATGTTTGCCTGCTCCTCCTCGGTATAGTCGTGGTGCTGGCTGAGGGGTGCGAAGGAGGTATCGGGCATCTTGGCGAGCATCATTCTTGAAGAAGATCCGTCCTCGATGTTATCATCGGTGAAGAACTTCTGGAAGATGTTCTGGGTGCAGCAGCCGGAGAAGTTGAGCTGGGCGTGGGTTACGCCGCTGGTGGCTGTGATGTAGTCCTGACCCACCTCGCTCTGGTCGAACGCCTTACGGAAGTAGTCGCCGAACACCTTCCATACGCTCTTCATCGAACCGAGCTCCTCGCTGAACATATACATGGTATGGCCATCGGCACAGAGCTGACGACGCATCAATGCCGACTTCGAGATAGTATCGCCAATGTGACGGATGCAAGGCTTTGGATCCACTACACCCTTCTTGCCCTTGTGCTGCTGGTACCAGGCTTCATCCTCACGAGGTTTCTCATCGTCCTTATCCATCTTCTTCGCCCAGATGTTCTCGATGCGGCGGCATATGCCCTTACCTGATGCCTGCTCGCCGATGATGATAGACATGAGTGCCATCGGAGTATCGCTGCCGTCGCAATACTTCGCCTTCAGACGGTCAGCATAGGTTGCGGCAATAGGGAGGGCTGAGAAGAGGGCAGGCACGCGTGCCTCTGCGGCTACGCCAGAGAGCGAGTCGCGGAGTCCGAGTGGAAGCTGGTCTACTGGGAATTCGTAAAGAGGCTGTGTACTTGCCTTAGCGGCTAAAAGGTTCTCTATGTTTCTTAAATTTTCATTCTCCATAATTATTTAATGTTTAAAAGTTAGCTTGTCGGAATATCCGGTAAACGGCGGCAAAAATACGACTATCTTCTGTAACCGCCAAATTTGAGCGTGTGATAAGACCCGAATTTCAGCAGCCATTTGGGGCAAATTGTGTTAAAAAATCTAAGTCATAGTTTTGTGGGTCGGAAAACATAGGTTCTTATGTGCTAAATCATAGTTTCTCGGGTGCCAGGTTATAGCTTCTTGGATAACAGGTTCTCGTCTCAATCCGTAACCCCCTTTTTCTTCTTCTTCCTTTCTCATAAAAAAAATAACACGGACAAATTGAATTTGTCCGGACAAATTGTCCGGAGTTTCATAACGTGTTGTTTTTCTGGCACTTATAAGCCTTTTGGACAACCATCCGGACAAATTCAATTTGTCCGTGTTTTAAAAATATTCCCGTTAAATTCTTTGGTGTCTTACCCGTAATCCATTGACTATTAGTTAATTCGTAATAAAAATGCTAGTTTTAAACAACTTTGTTTAAAACAACCTTGTTTAATTTGTTTTTTTTTGCTATCTTTGCAGAAGAAAAGCTCCTAGCCCAGGGCGTGTGGAGCTTACATACGAATTACATTAGTATATAATAAGGTAGTGATTATGAGAAAAAGTAAAGAAGCTCCGTTTGTGTTCGGTGTTCGTGTGGAGGGAGATTCCTTTACCGACCGAAGAGAGGAAACAGAACGTCTGAAGGCGAACTTTACGTATGGAGTGAATACGATATTGATTTCACCTCGTCGTATGGGTAAGACTTCATTGGTGGATAAGGTGTGTTCGCTTGTAGAGAGCGAGGACATCAGGATAGCTCGTATAGATGCCTTTGGCTGTCGTTCGGAGAATGATTTTATCAATGCTTTTGCCACGGCCGTGGTTCGGGCTACTTCGACTGATTCCTCTTTGGAGTATAATGCAGGTAACAATACAACAGAAGAGGTTTTGAGACTTCCGGAAATGATAGCTCGTTCTAAAGGTTATCATATCGTAGTCTGCATCGATGAATTTCAGCAGATAGGCGATTTCCCTGATTCCTTGACCTTCCAGAAGAAGCTCCGCAGCGTATGGCAATTACAGAGCCATGTATCTTACTGTCTTTATGGAAGCAAGAAGCACATGATGGAACAGATGTTCCAGAATGCCAGTTATCCATTCTATCGCTTTGGTGATTTCTTCTATCTGAATAAGATAAGCGAGAAAGACTGGGTGGAGTATATCTGTCAGCGATTCGAATCTACCGGCAAGCATATTTCTGAAGAGTTGGCTCGTGAAATCTGTCAGGTAACAGACAGATATTCCTCTTATGTACAGCAGTTGGCATGGTTTGTATGGCTGCGAGTGCAGGATGATTCTGCAGCTACAGAAGAAGACTTGAAATATGGAATAGACCGGTTGCTGGATGCTTGCGAGCCTTTGTTTATCCAGCAGACCGAAGACCTTTCTGCCTATCAGATGAATTTCCTGCATGCCATCATCAATGGAGTACATACAGGCTTCACGCAGACAGCGATATTGGAAACCTATCGTCTGGGTACTGCCGCCAATGTAACCCGCCTCAAGAAATCCTTGATGGTGAAAGATCTGATTACGATTCCTGCTCCTAAGCATCTGGAAATGAGTGACCCCATCTTGGCGTTGTGGCTCAAGAGAAGAGTTTGGAAATGATGTTCCCTGGAGTTCCAAAGCATCCTAGGCAAAAATATAAAAGTATAGTAAACAAATGAAGATAAAGATAAATCCAAAATACGAAGAGATGAGAAGTTTCATCGAACGCATCCCGGATGTGTTCGAGAAGGAAGGACGTGTGATTTACACGGGTCGCAATCTTATTAAGGTGATGGAAGCTCCTGATGGAACTGTTATTAATGTGAAGCGCTATCACGCGCCAAAGGGACCCAACAGTCTGATTTATTCCCTAGGCATCAGAAAGCCTAAGGGAGAGCGTGCCTTCGAATATCCGATGATATTGGAGAAGAAAGGCATCGGAACCCCTACACCTATTGCCCTTATCGAAGAGCGTAATGCCATCGGGCTTTTGGGATATACCTATCTCATCACCCTGCAGTGTGACAACCTGCATACGCTTTACGAAGTGGGCGATGCAGTCCCTGGCACCTACGAGAAACTGGCTAAGGCGCTGGCGCATTTTGCTGCTGATATGCATAATAAGAAAATCCTGCATAAGGATTTTACGCCAGGCAACGTGTTGTGGAAACAGGATGATGAAGGCTTCCATTTCATCATCGTGGATATCAACCGCATGAAGTTTGGAGAAATCAGCGTCAAGGAAGGACTCTATAATCTCCGAAAGTTCTGGGGACCTAAGGAATTCATCCGAATCCTAGTCTCTGAATATGCCAAGGTAAGAGATTACAGCGTGGATGAGGCTGTAGATTATGTGATGAAGGAACGCGCCAAGTTCTGGACCCGCTATGGCAAGAAGCATCCTATTAAGTTTAAACTGGAGTTATAGGAAACGAATTAAGTTTAAGCCATAAGCAACTTCTCAAGTTTAAGCCTGAGCTATAAGTGCTAAACTCTTGCAAGTAAATTCCACACGCCCTTTCAGGCGTGTGGAATTTACTTGCAAGAGTTCAATTATTTTATATATACAAATTTCAAATTACCTGGTCCTATGTCTCTTTTGCAACGTGCAAGAAGCATGGTTGGAGATTCCTGCATGTTTGCGGCTGGTGAGGCAACAATCTTATCTTTACCGTAGTATCGGGCAATTCCCTGATTGATCCAATATCCTGGATAAATCATGATGTCATTGAATGCATCCGAAGGCATTTTTACCGTAAGAGGCTTCAATGTTATGGCACTTTGGGTATTCGTCTTCAATGCCAGTTCACGCTCGTTCATTTCCTTGTCAAATTTCACGGCAGTTCCTTTCAACATAAGTGAAACGGTTCTGTTGGTTGTCCTTTCCTTGAGACTTACGGATAATATCAAGATGACAATGGCACAATATGGCGCATACTGCAGCGAGTTGGCATATTTCTTCTTAGATGCCGTTACTAAATCTATAATGGCAGAGCTTAATGGCGCTTTTGCCTCAGCCTTTCTCAGAACAGCTCCAGAAAGATAATAAATATTGATGCAGATGAGCCACAGGTGTATATACGAATAGATGTTCTGTACTCTGCCCGGTCCTCTTGTTCCCATGGCATAGCTGTGGGCGAAGAAGAATGAACTGTAAAGCGTAACGGTAATCAGGATGCATAGCCAAGGGTGAGAGAACTTGAATCTCGAGCTACTTGCCGCCTTGACAAGGGTAGGGCTAAGAAGCACCAAAATCAGAATTTGAGCGATATTGATGGATTCTGATAAGAACTCGAAGCTCTTTCCTATTGCCATGAAGAATGCAACGACAACATTTGGCTTGCTTTCTATGGTAACTTGTCTGAACGCATTACCAGGAGCCAACACGCTGAAAAGGAAGGCGATGCCATAGATGGTGAGAATAGTAATATATAAACGTGGCCATTTTCTTTGTTCCATCTTCATGATGAGAATGGCTGCAAACAGAATCGCTCCCATGCCAAGTCCTGACACGAAGTTTCCGCCGGCAATGATGATGGATAGAACGATGGACGCCCCTCCGATAAGGGCTTTCTTGAACTTGGAACTACTTAATTGATATCCTATGAGCAGAGATGCTAAAAACAGAGACATGCTATAGAATAAAGTGTAGTACATCGCCCCGTTATACCAATAGAATGCATCGTAGTATGACCATGTAAACTGGATGGTCATCAGAACGAAGAGGGTAGATACGAAGAGATATTCCAATCTGGACGAATGGAGTAATTTTCGCATAACCATATATAATAAAGTGTAAGTGGAGGTCACCAAACTGAAAATCAAGATGAATGTTCCAAGCCAATATTGGCCGAATACTCCTGGTTGTAGAGCCATGAGAAAGCAGGCGGAATAGGTGCCCTGCCATGTATGATACATCGTCATAGCTACATTCCAGGCTGTCTGAACGCAAGCCGGAAATGAATGGGTCTCATTCCAAATCTTATATACTTCTGCACCGAAGACATAATCATCCGCAAATGGATGAAGATACTGGCTTATCCATAACATGGGAATGATGGATATGATTAGAACAGCAATAGCTACTCCTGTTACAATTTTCAATTGCTTCTTATTCATAACTGCTTTTATCCTTTTATATTATTTTCTTTTTACTTCTTGTTCTTTCTTTACTTCTTACTTTCTATATATTATAACATCCTTATTGCCATAATCTTGCATGCAAGATAAACAATAAATGTTAAAGCTTATATTGTGTATAGGTGCAAAGGTACTAAACATAATTAAGTATCACAAATATTTCTTGTATTTTTTGCTGTTTTAGCGTTTTTTTTCGTATCTTTGCAAAACAAATAAATTACAAATGATACATATTGCGCTTACCATAGACGAAAATTATGTACGTTATTGTACAGTAGTGATGGCTTCTATTTTGGAAAATAACAAAATGGATGATATCACATTCCATATTGTTGCTAATGATTTAACGAGTAATAGTAAAACAATTATATTTAATCAAGTTAAAAATAGTAAAGCTTTGGTGAGTTTTTATACTGTGCCATCGCTTTTACTCGAAGCTTATGAACTTAAATGGGGGCATAAGCGTCTTTCTATGACTGTCTTTTATAGATGTTTGTTAGCTACCATATTACCGGAAACTATAGAAAAAGTAGTCTATATGGATTGTGATGTGTTGGTGTTGCAATCATTAAGAGATTTGTGGAATACGCCAATGGAAAATATTGCAGTGGCAGGTGTACAAGACTTATTGGAAACTCCTAAGGAATATTTCAGCCGTTTAGAATATGATAGTAAATATGGATATTTTAATGGTGGTATGTTGTTAATCAATTTAGATTACTGGCGTAAACATAATGTAGAAAATCGTCTTAAAGAATATTTTAGAGCCAATTTAGATAAAGTTGTTCGTAACGATCAAGACATTATGAATGCGGTTTTATATAAAGAAAAACAGATGTTGGATATGAAATGGAATGTCCAAATTGATGTGTTCTTGACAAAACATTATTCAGATATAAATTTGAGGAATAAATGTCTTGCAGTTGCTGGTGATATTGGTATATTGCATTATTGCTACCGTAAAAAGCCATGGCATTATAATTGTATTCATCCGATGAGAGACTTGTTTTTCAAATATCAGAAGTTGACTCCATTCGATGATTATTCTCGTTTGCAGAAACCATTATCGAAAATACATTGTTTCTTGCATAATTTGCCTTATACTTTAGGTATTAAGGAGTCTAAAATCTTAGACAAGAAAAAGTTTGAGAGATATTTGGAGGAAAAGGATAATTAGATATAAGCATAAAAGAATATGATACCAAAGGTAATACATTTGTGTTGGTTCAGTAATGACCCTTATCCTGTAGAGATAAAGGTTTGTTTGGATACATGGAAGTGCCTGATGCCCGACTATGTAGTTAAAGTTTGGGATTATGCTGCGGCAAAGTCTATTGGCTGTGCCTTTATCGATGAGGCCCTGGAGGCTCGAAAGTGGGCTTTCGCTGCCGATGTGGTGCGATTCTATGCCGTATATAAGGAAGGCGGCATCTATATGGATAGCGACATCTATCTGCATCGCCGTTTCGACGAGATTCTTCCAGAGGATGGCTTTGCCACTTTCAACGAGAAGGATAAGGAGGAGTTTGGCTTGCAGGCTGCCTTCTTTATGGGTACTGCTGGCAATGCGTTCTGCCAGAAGATGTTTGAATATTATCAGAACCGCCATTTCAAGAATCCGGATGGCTCTTTCAATGATACGATTTCACCTTATACGATGTCGGCTGTGGCGAAGTCTTTCGGATGGCAGATGAAGGACGAAAAGCAAGTGATGCCTGGCTTGACAGTTTATCCTACGCATTTTGTTGCTCCCAACAATCATTATCCGGTGGATAGCGAGACGATAGGAGTGCATCGCGTTGCGGGTAGCTGGCGAAAGAGAAAACTGGGACGATTCCTTGAGATTAAGGTCAAGCATTTATGGCATGTAGTAAAATATGCCCTTTTTAAAAAGTGAGAAAGGCATATCTTACTATGTGTAATTATTTGGAGAGTATAAACTATACTATCGATCATTCCTGAATAGCCTTTTTCAGATTCTCGCCATTGTTGATGGCTATTGCCATCTGTTTTGTTTGGGTAAGCATACCGGCATATTCTTCTTCCGAAATGCTGGCTAGGCGCCCAGGAAGTTCTTTCAGGGAGTTGATGGCAAATCCCACTCCCTTCTCTTCTACAAGCGGAGCAATGGCAGATTCTTTCCATACGATGATAGGTAATCCGGCACGCAGGTAGAAGGATGCCTTGTGCGGGGTGTTGTATTTCAGATAGCTTCCGAAGTCGCCATGGCATTCTTCCAGGGAATCTCCATCCCATACCAGACCAAAATTTCCGCGCACTTGCTTGATGAAATCGTCGGCATTCATAAAGCCATGCCATATGATGTTCTTGTCTTTTGCCACGGCATCATAATCTTCCATGTTTCCATAAAGATGAAACTTAAACTGGTAATCCAGTTCCTGCATCTTCAGGATAAAGGCGTTTTTGCGCAGGTTGAGTGAGCCGGCATATACGATATTCCATACCTCGTTGGGCTGGTGCTTCTTGTCTGCTGCAACGGATAGCGACAGGTAATCATGGAATCCCAGGGCTCCGATAGGCTTTTCCAAGCCATGCTGTTCAAGCCACAGCTTCATCGCCTGGTTGGTGGCGATGATATAGTCGGTGTGGCTCAGGCGTTTCAATTCCTGGGCTACGGTTAGTTTCTTTCGTCGGAAACTGCCCAAATCATGAATTAGGGAAATGGTTTTGGCTCCTTTGAGGTGTGCCATCTTGCAGATGAAGGAGAAATATTTCTTTACGGGATATTGCAGTACGATGACATCTCCTTTCTGAATGCGAGAGCAGGCGATGAGGGTACTCGCCAGGTTATAGAAGAAGGCCAGGATTTTATTGTTGTCGATTTTGCAAGGCAAGCCGATGCTTGCTGCCCCCATCGAGTGCAGTACCTTTTCGTAATCAGTCTTTGCCTTGTTGCCAGCACTTGTCTGATTGTAATAAGTGCGGCTGATATAACATAATCTTCTTTCCTTCATATAGCCTATTGATTAAATCCTTGTGATAGTATCGAATTACATCTCTTTTGGCACAACTTTCCCCTTCACCACTTCATATCGCTTATCAAACTCCTCCTTGGTTCGCTTCCACCTGTTATGTGTCCATAAATAATAAGGTGGATTCTTGCGGATGGTTTCTTCCAGCATCTGGAAGAAGCGGCGGGTAATCTCGTGCTCCGGCAGGGAGTTCGGATTGCGGGTGATGAGTTTGTAGGTTGCTGTATAGTAGCCGCGCTTAGGGCGCGACATCTCTACATAGAACACGGCATCGTTCATCTTCCTCATGATTCTCTCACCGCCAGTAAATACTGGGGTTTCGGGATGGTTGAGGAAAGGAAGCCACAGGTGGATGTTTTCCCACTTGGGACCCTGGTCGCTGATGTAGCCGAAGATGCTGCGGATGTTCTTGCGTTTGTAGTCTACGAGATAGCGGAGGATGTCCTTCTTTGGGACAGGCACTCCGTTTTCTTCGTGAGAGCGGATGCGCTTGAAGAGTTCATCGAAGGCTTGGTTACGCAGAGGATGATAGATGAGGCCTATGATGCGGGTTTTAGGCAGTTTGATGCCTACACATGAGAGCCACTCCCAGTTGCAGTAATGACCGAGGATGGCTGCCACATCCTGACCTTCCTGGAAACATTGTTCCACTTCTTCGCTGTTATATACCTTGAATCGGCGGCGAAGTTCCTTATCGCTGATGCTCAGAAGTTTAACTGCCTCGAAGAAGTAATCGCTGAACCAGCGGTAGAATTTCTTCTCGATGTCAACAATCTCTTCTTCTGATTTCTCAGGGAAGGAGGTAGTGAGATTCTTACGCACAATGCCTCTGCGGTACTTGATGACGTAATACATCATGAAGTACTCGAAGTCGGCAATGCAATAGAGCAGCCTGAAAGGCAGCAGCGATATTGCATAAAAGAATGCATAAACAATCTTAACCATCTGTAAAACTATAAATTCTTAACTATTAACTATTTACTCAATTACACCTGCTGCATATCATGCAACTTCTTGTAATATCCGTCTTTTTTTATCAGCTCCTCATGAGTACCGCGCTCCACAATCTTACCCTCGTGCAATACGCAGATTTCATCGGCATGCTTGATGGTACTCAGTCGGTGGGCCACAGCTACGGTGGTACGGGTCTTCATCAATCTCTCCAGGGCATCCTGAACCAGGCGCTCGCTCTCGGTATCGAGGGCTGATGTTGCCTCATCGAGGATGAGGATAGGAGGATTCTTGAGGATGGCACGGGCGATGCTGACACGCTGGCGCTGACCACCGGAAAGTCTGCCGCCTCGGTCACCGATATTTGTATCGAAACCATGCTCCGACTTGGTGATGAACTCGTAAGCATTGGCTATCTTAGCTGCATTGGCTATTTCCTCATCCGTAGCATCGGTCTTGCCGAATCGGATATTGTCCTTGAAACTTGCATTGAAGAGGATAGCCTCCTGGTTTACATTTCCTATCAGCATGCGAAGGTCATGTACGGCAAGGTCTTTCACATTAATGCCGTCAATCAGTACCTCGCCTTCCTGTACATCATAGTAACGAGGAATCAAATCTACCATCGTACTCTTACCGCTACCGCTCTGACCAACAAGTGCAACAGTCTTGCCTTTTGGTATCACGAGATTGATATCCTTTAATACATATACCAGTTCGGCGCTCTTTCGGTCGGTATAGGCGAAGGAAACGTGGCGGAACTCTATCTGATGTTCGAAGCTGCTGATATGCTCAGGGGTCTCCTTGTCCTTGATTTCCACCTCAGCCTGCAGAATCTTGTCGATACGCTCCATACTTGCCAATCCCTTTGGGATATTGTAACTCGCTTTGGAGAATTCCTTCAGCGGGTTGATGATGCTGTAGAGCATCACGAGATAGAAGATGATGGTAGGACCGTCGATTCTGCCGTAATCCAGAACCAGGATACCGCCAAACCACAATACCACTACGATGAGGATGGTTCCCAGGAACTCACTCATCGGGTGTGCCATCTGCTGGCGGATATTTACACGCATGATGTTGTCGCGGTAGCTGCTGTTAACCTGATTGAAACGCTTGTTCATCTTTTCTTCTGCACAGAACGCCTTGATGATGCGCAAGCCGCCCAGGGTTTCTTCTACCATACTCATCGTGTCGCTCCAAAGTGCCTGTGCCTCGATACTGTGTGACTTCAGTTTCTTGCCCACTACTCCCATGAACCAGCCGAAAGGTGGTACAAAGAGAATGGTGAAGAGGGTAAGCTGCCAACTGATGCAGATCAGCGTAACGAAATAGAAGAGGATCAGGATAGGGTTCTTGAAGAGCATGTCGAGCGACGACATGATGCTGTTCTCCACTTCCTGCACATCACCGCTCATGCGGGCGATGATATCGCCCTTGCGCTCCTCGCTGAAGAAACCGAGCGAGAGACTGTTTATCTTCTGGTAAATCTGGTTGCGGATGTCTCTTACGATACCTGTACGGATAGGTATGATGGTGGCTGACGAGAGAAAATAGGCTCCCGTCTTGAGGAATGTCATGAAGGCTAGGAATATGCCGATGACCAAAAGGGCTGTTGATGCACTATGGACAACAATAAACTCCTGAATATAATAATACAGGTTATTGGTTGCAACCTCCTTGATGCTACCCCAATCTCCATTCCAGTGCATATACTCGTTGACACGGATACCACCATCTACTTGGAACAGGATTTGCAGGATTGGTATCAAGGCTGCAAACGAAAAGATGTTCAATACCGCAGACAGGATATTGAACAGGATAGACAGTCCCAGATACTTCTTGTATGGAGGGACGAATCGGCGTAAAATTTGCAAGAATTCCTTCATAGGTGCAAATATAGTGCTTTTTAAGAAAACCGCCAAACTTTTGGCGGTTTTTCTTGTTTATATTCTGTTTTTTCTTTCAGAAGAGTCTTTTTATTCAGAAAAAGCTGTTCTGAAGAGTTTGGGTTTACTCCTTTACTTCTTCTCCGAAGAGAGTAGCAGAGGTAGAACCGGTGATGCGAACCTTCACGAACTCTCCGATATGGTGGTTACCCTTATCGATGACAACCGCCTTGTTCTGTTCTGTTCGGCCCATCATCTGCTCGCGGCTACGCTTGCTGAAGTTCTCGATGAGGATGGTGAATACCTTGCCCTCATCCTTCTTGTTCTGCTCGGCACTCACCTCGGTCTGCAACTTGATAAGTTCGTTGAGGCGGGCTATCTTGGTTTCTTCAGAAACGTTGTCTGGCAGATGCTTGGCGGCATAGGTGCCCGGGCGCTCTGAATACTTGAACATGAAGGCGCTGTCGAAGCCTACTTCCTTTACCAGCGAGAGGGTTTCCTGATGGTCTTCCTCGGTCTCGTCGTGATAACCTACGAAGATGTCGGTGGTGATGCCGCAGCCTGGGATGATGCGCTTGATGTCGGCGATGCGCTGCAGATACTCCTCACGGGTGTATTTGCGGTTCATCAGCTTCAATATCTTGTTGCTTCCGCTCTGTGCAGGGAAGTGGATGTGCTTGCAGAGGTTTGGTTCTTCGGCAATGGCGTGGAGGATGTCCTCGGTCATATCCTCTGGGTTAGAGGTGGTGAAGCGTACTCGCATATCCGGTACAGCCTGGGCTACCATGTGGAGGAGCTCGGCAAAGGAAAGACTGCCTTCCTCGCGCTTGCCCGATGGCGAGAGACCATAACTGTTTACATTCTGTCCCAGCAGGGTAACCTCCTTGAAACCACGCTGCTGCAAATCGCGAACCTCACGCAGGATGCTCTCGGCATCGCGGCTGCGCTCACGTCCACGGGTATAAGGCACGATGCAGTAGTGGCAGAAGTTGTTGCAACCACGCATGATGCTTACGAAACCGCTCACTCTGTTGCCACCGATGCGCTGAGGTACGATGTCGCGGTAAGTCTCGGTCTTAGAGAGTTCTATGTTGATGGCATTGGTACCCATCTCGCACTGCGCAATCATATCCGGCAGGTTGAGATAGCTGTCTGGTCCGCAAACCAGGTTGGCATAGTGGTTCTGGATGAGGTCATCCTTCACGCGCTCTGCCATACAGCCCAAAACGCCGAGAATCACCTTTCTTCCCTTCTTCTGCTCAGCATGGAGGGTGTCGAGGCGATGATAAATCTTGTTCTCTGCATTCTCGCGGATACTGCAGGTGTTCAGGAAGATGGCATCAGCCTCTTCTTCTTTCTCACAAATTTCGTAGCCAGCCATCTGCATCACAGAGGCAACTACTTCACTGTCTGCCACGTTCATCTGGCAGCCATAAGTCTCAATAAATAGTTTCTTCATTGTTCTAGATGAATTCTATTCGTTTATAATGTTATTGTAATTAAAATATGTAACTATCTGAATCTCAGTCGCGAAGAAGGAGTATGATGCTCTATCATTCCCTTCGATACTGCCATCAATGCAAAATAGATGACGACGGCAGAGATGAGGCCGGCGATGGCATCGATGAGATAATGCGCCTGAATATATACGGTAGCCAGACACAGGAAGATGTAGAATGGCAGCATCACGTATAGCAGTTTTCGGTTGCCGGTATGCCAGACCAGGAGCATGCAGATGGTGCTCACGCCCACATGCGAACTTGGGAAAGCGGCAGTAGGACGCTCGCCGGCGTTCTTGGCATCCTCTACAAGCTGGTAGAAGATTCCATCGGTGTAGCCCGGTGTCGGCAGGCAGTTAGTATGGGTGTTGAAGTAATCGCCCAAAGCCGGGAAGATGCCTTTGGTTATTTCTGATATTCCTACTGCATCAAAGTAGAAGGTCGGACCCGCTACAGGTACATAGATGTAGATGAGATAGTAGATAAAGAAACTGGCGAGCATGACAAATGCAGCTCTTTCAGCCTCATAATATCTGCAGAAGAAATAATAGAATGAAACCAATGCAATCATCGGGTAATACATAAAGTAGCCCATCGACATCAGTTCGCTTACTACAGCCCAAGGCAGGGCTTTGGCAAAGAGCAGGGCGGGCTGACATCCGAAAAGATCCTGCTCCCAACCTGCAAAGATATGGTCGAGGTTGGGGAACATGCGGTTGATTTCGTAGGTGTCGGGATACCACCAGGCAAGCAAAGCCATCTGGGCAATGATGCGCACCATCTTGGTGATGCGGCAAGGTATCATGCGGTATACTGCCCAAAGAGCGATGGTCATGACGAGCGCTCTCAGTCGTCCCCAGAGCATAGCTTCCGGGTTTACGAGTTTGGTGTAGGTAAAGAGCATGGTGATAATGGTGATTGCCATATATCCCAGCATGACCCATTCCAGTGTCATCAGTCCCTTCTTCGGGTTCTTGTCTATCTTGAAATAATCTTTTATCACGCTTCTTATTAGTTTATAATTTACAGCCATCCGTTATCCTTGTACCACTTGATGGCGAGCTTCACACCTCTTTCCAGTGGATAATGAGGATGATAGCCCAGTTCATCCATGGCTGGCTCAATATCACATCGCCAGTTGCGCTGTTTCAGAATGTTGTACTTATCATTGTTCAGGGCCGACATCTTGCCCGTCATCCTTCCGAGATATTCTCCGAAGAAAGTTACGATGCGCAATACCCAGACAGGTGCCTTGATACGTAGTATCCAAGGATTGCCTAACTCCTTTTTTATCAGGTCGCTGAAGGCGGCCGACTGATATACTTCTCCATCGCTGAGGAAGTATTTCCTGCCGTTCATTCCATGATCCAGAGCCAGGAATACAGCCTGTACTACGTCCTGTACATATACAAAGGTGATGTCCTGGCGCTTGAATCCTACAGCAAAGTCAACATGCTGCTTGATGCTCTGCGCCATGAGAAAATAATCTTTCTCCCTAGGACCGTAAACTCCTGTAGGGCGGAGGATGATATAAGGGAAGTTATTGCCGATGCTGTCCAGATAGCGTTCTGCCTCCAGCTTACTCTTTCCGTATGCAGTATTTGGCTTAGGAGTATCATGTTCTGAGATTTCCTGATAAGGCTGCTCTTCGCGGATGGCTCCAAAGATGCTGAGCGAACTGACAAAGACAAATCGCCTGATAGGCATCTGGAGGCGCAGAAGGACGTTCACCAGATGCTTGGTTCCCTCTGTGTTTACCTTATAAAAGTCCTCTGCATGCAGGCACTTCGTTGCGCCGGCTGCATGCACTATATAGTCGAACTCGTGCGGGGCGAGTTCTTTCTCCAACTCTTCCTCTGAAGAAAGATTGAGATTGATAAAATGGATGCGCTCGTCTTGCAGATACTTTCTGGAACTGGTAGGGCGTACTGCCGCCCAGGTTTCCATGCCCTGTCTTAAGGCCTCTTCCACGATGTAGCTGCCGATAAAGCCCGACGCACCCGTTACTAGAATCTTCATTAATTATTTATAAAATTGCAATTTCGGCTGCAAAATTACAACAAAAAATCGAGTTATCCTCTATGTTATGCCAAAATTCTTTCTTTTTCTTTGTGAAATCACTTCTTTATGGCAACTTTGCTGTTGTGAATCAAGTATCTTGCTTAAAAACATATCTGTTTGTCCTATTTAATATAGGTAGAAAATAAAGATAGGGCATGAAGCCCACTAATGAACTTCATGCCCTATAAACTGTTAACTATAAACTGTTAACTATAAACTCTCTCTAAGCTTCATGCTGTCTTACACCCATGCGGGCCTCTACTACGTTTACTACATAGTCGC
>JAJWOH010000330.1:0-1171 GCA_021635485.1 Segatella copri
GCAGAGAGTGCCGAAGCGACATATAAATTACGAAACTTTGTAGATGAAAACGGAATGTTGCGAACAGTAGCCTACGGACAGAAAGCGAAACCGTGTGCAGTAGCCGCCCCAGTAGCAGCCCAGTTGGGAGGATACTTAACACAGATAAATTCATACGACCAAGCATTTATGAATATGGATATGAATATGTTGCAACCATACTCAGAAAGAGTTGGCGATAATGCAAATAATAATGCTATTCAAAACAGATATTCAAATAGATACGCAAGCACAGACGAAAGTTATACAGGTTATAGCGAAAACAATGGAATAAACTATAACTCAAAAGGCTTGTGGACAAGACCTTATGCAACTTTTGAACGAGTAAACTTGAGTGGAGGACCAAAGGTAAGTAATATTGCTTATGGAAACTTCTTCGGTGGCGATGCAGATATAAAATATATGAATAATGGCTGGAGTAGACAGTTTAGTGCATACATAGGATATAATGGTTCAACTCAAGATTATGTAGGTCAAAGTATAGACCAAAACGGTGGAAATATAGGACTAACAGAAGTATGGTATAAGAATAACTTCTTTACAGGCTTGACATTGAACGTAGGAGCAAACGTAGCACAAGCAAGTACAGACATAGGAAGAGAAAATATTCCAATGTTGATGGCAGGCTTAGCAAGTAAGAGTGGATATAACTTTGAGTTTAAGAATGGTAAATTTATTATTCAACCAAGCCTGTTGTTGTCATATACATTTGTACATAGTTTTTCACACGAAAACGGACGTGGTAGCCATATAGGAAGTAGTCCATTGAATGCAATCCAAGTAGTTCCGGGCTTGAAGTTTATCTTTAATTTACCAAAAGGTTGGCAACCATACTTGGGTGTAAATATGAGATGGAATATAATAGATAAGACACATTTTTCAATGCAAGACGTAACGATTCCAGATATGAGTATAGATCCATACGTAGAATATGGAATAGGTGTACAACGAAAATGGGGCGAACGTTTCACTGGTTATGGACAAGCAATGATAAGAAACGGCGGTCGTAATGGTGTAATGTTGTCATTTGGATTCAAATGGGCATTGGGCAAGTAGAAAATTTTTAAGAAAAATTTAGAAAAAATGATATTTTAATAATAAATTTTAATTTAATTATTATTTTCATTTTCTT
>JAJWOH010000165.1:0-5768 GCA_021635485.1 Segatella copri
TTTTTATTTATCCTTTCTGAATATCTTATCCACGACTATAGCAATGGCGCCATCGCCGGTTACATTGCAGGCGGTGCCGAAACTGTCCATCGCAATATAGAGGGCTATCATAAGTGCTTGCATATCAGCATTGAAACCTAAAACTGAGGCTAGCGGACCTAGCGCTGCCATGACGGCTCCTCCCGGAACTCCCGGAGCTGCTACCATGCAGATGGCGAGCACGAAGATGAAGTTGAGAAAGAGGGGGAGATTGCACGGCATACCATTGATGAGACAGATGGTGAGCGCACAACAGGTAATCTTCATCATTGATCCCGAGAGATGGATGGTGGCACAGAGCGGAATGGTGAATCCGGCAATGCCATCGGTGACGCCGTTTTTCAAGGTCTGCTTCAGAGTTACCGGAATGGTGGCTGCTGATGATGATGTGCCAAGTGCCGTGAAGTAGGCTGGCAACATGTTGAGCAACAGCTTAAAAGGATTCTTGTGGGACAAGCCGCCAGCCAACAGATATTCGTAAAGTAAGATGACGATATGAAGTACGAGAATCACGAGGATAATCTGTGCGAAGACCAGCAGAATATGGTAGGCTTCGCCGGAGAAAGTCATGCCCAGGAAGATGCCGAAGATATAAAGGGGCAGGAGGGGAATGATGACTTTGGCAATGACACCTGATACGATTTCCTTGAATTCCTGAAAAACGTTCTGCATGGTGCGGCTGCCTTTGTGGGCAATGCCCAGTCCTGCAATGAACGAGAAAACGAGGGCACTCATCACATCTACCATGGCAGGTATCTTGATTTCGAAGAAGGGTTTGAGTTCTTCTGCCTTATCTACTGCCACATGGGCAGAATTTGCAATCATGTGTGGGAAGAGTGCCGAGCCGGTGCCATAGGCAAGAAGACCCGCCAGGATGGTGTCGGCAAAGGCGATGCCCACAGTGGCAAGGAGGAGTTTTCCGGCTCCGTGACCGATGTCGGCAATGGCTGGTGTTACGAGACCGATGATGATGAGCGGTATCATAAAGCCCAGAAACTGGCTGAAGATGCCGTTGAAGGTGAGAAACGCTCTGACGGCAGCTTCATTGAAGAAATTGCCGAAGATTACACCCAACAGGATGGCAATGATGATTCTTGCCAAGAGTGGCATTTTGATTCTTTTCATATTCGTAAAATTGCTTTTTGCCTGCAAAGGTACGATATTTCTGACTTTTTTCCAAGTATTTTGCTGTTTTTTTAGAATCAGTCATGCTTAGTGTACAACTTTCATGATGTTCGAAGGTGGGCGCTGCGACATGAGTTCCTGCTTCATATAATCCATGTAGGGCGCTACATGCTGATAATAATGGTAATAACCCGGACAGAGATAGTTGAGACCGGAATCGCCATACTTATCTTTCATGAAGCGGTTCTTTGGGCATTCTCCATGACAGGCAAACTCCATGTCACACTCCTTGCACTGGCGGGGAAGAGAACTGTGTTTCAGACGGCTGAACTCCTGTTGCTGCTCACCATAAAGCATGTCGATGAGCGAATGGTCACGGATATTGCCCAATTTATACTCCGGAAAAACAAAGTGGTCGCAGGAATAAACATCGCCATTGTGCTCCATCACTCCCGCATGACCGCATTCCTTGGAATAAGCACAGATGCCGGGAGAAATACCCATCCAGTTTGCCAGTGTGCAGTCGAAAATCTCAACGAAGATTTTGCCCACATCCTTCCGAACCCATTCATCGAAAATTGCACAGAGAAAGTAGCCCCACTGCTCCGGCGTAACTGATGCCTCGCTCAGAGAAATCTCATCCTTGTCGGCAAGACTTGCCAGGGTACGGCCATCCTCATGTCGGGTCAGTCGCTCAACGATAGGTGTGAACTGCAGAAACTGACAGCCGTTTTCCTTGAAGAAGCGGTAGAACTCCAGCGGATGATTGGCATTATAGGCATTCACCACCGCCATCGCATTCCATTCTACCCCGTGTTTCTTCAGCAGTTTGATGCCTTGCATCACCTTCTTCCACGATGGTTTTCCCGCAGCCGTCAGCCGGTAATGGTCATGATAAGGCTGCGGACCATCGATAGAGATGCCTACCAGCCAATGGTTCTGGGCGAAAAACTCGCACCATTCATCGGTCAGCAACGTGCCGTTGGTCTGAATTACGTTGTCGATGCACCTGCCTCCAGCATACTTCTGCTGTAGGGATAAAGCCTTGTGGTAGAAGTCGATGGAGCGCAGCAGAGGCTCGCCACCATGCCAGGTGAAGAGCACCTGGTTCATGGTTTGCGCCTCAATATATTCTCGGGTAAACTGTTCCAGTATCTCATCGCTCATCAGATGTCGCTGAGCAGTGGGATAGAGCTTGTTCTTCTCCAGATAATAACAGTATTTGCATGCCAGGTTGCAATGGGCACCCGTAGGCTTCAGCATTACATATAGTGGCTTGGCAAAGGGATTAGCTATGTTGTCGTTCATCGTTTTTCTTCTAGAATCTAGTTGTTGTCTCTCTGTAACCGGGAGAGGAAATCAGAACTTTGGCAGCGTAATCTCGAAATCCTTGCTGTCTCGGTGCTCTTTCTTGATGGCAGCCAGGAGGTCGGCAAGAATCTCCGGATGTTCTGCCGCCACATTATGGTCTTCGTGGATATCGGTAGCCAGATTGTAGAGCCGTGGCTCGCCTTTTATTACCACCAGTTTCCAGTCGCCCTTTCTTACACCAATTTGGTCGGTTTCATGAAATTCCCAGTACAGATAATCGTGATGTTTCTGCTCTGCATCCTTGCCTAGAAGGGTAGGAGCGATGGAGATTCCGTCGAAACCATCACCAGCCAGCTTTCTGTTGGTATAACGCTTGGCAAAGTTTCTGATGCCAGCCAAATCGCAGAAAGTAGGCAGCAGGTCGTAAAAGGCAAACTGGGTATCGTTCACCGCTCCTGCCTTGATATGCTCAGGCCACCAGGCGATAAATGGTATGCGGATGCCGCCCTCGTAGCACTGGCGTTTCAGACCTTTCAACTTACCGTCGCGACCGAAGAACTCCGGGTCGGCACCACCTTCTTCATGCGGCCCGTTATCTGAAGTAAAGATGACAACGGTATTCCTGTCGAGTCCCTTCTCCTTCAGCTTGGCGAAGATTTCGCCCACATACTGGTCCAGTCGGGTAATCATTCCGGCAAACTGTGCATGGGTATGAACCGCAGCGTTGTATCTCGAATCTTCCCATCCGCCCCAGGTTTTATCGGTAAAGAACAGTTTCTGGTAATTCTCTAGAATAGAGTCTTCCGGCTGGGCTAGTTCGGCATGCGGCAGGGTATAGGTAAGGAATCCTACGAAAGGATGTTCCTTATCCTGTCTGTCAATCCATTCCAGTGCCTTGTCGTGGATGATGCGGGCAGAATACTGTTTGCGCTTGAAATAATCCTTGCCGAACATCGGATGCTGGATGTTCTGTTCCATTACCTCTCTTACCACCGCTGTATCTCCCATTGCACGACTGTAGCGGTTCAGGAAGTTAGGATAATAGAGATGAGCCTGAAACTGGCAGATATAGCCATAGAATTCGTCCACGCCACGCTTGTCGGGAGTAGAAGCCGAACCTTCATATCCGCCAGCCCATTTCCCGAATACGCCGGTTCTATATCCTTTGTCCTTCATGATTTCGGGCAGAATCTTATGCTGCGGGTCGTAAGGTTCCTGTCCTACGACAGAATACTCTTCGTTGTTGCCATATTTTACCATTGGCACACCTCTCCAGTATTCCTTGTTCCCACGCACATGTGTATGTCCCGTATGCTGACCCGTCATGAGGGTAGCTCTCGACGGAGCCGAGACGGGAGAACCGGCATAAGCCTGGGTGAATCTCATTCCCTCCTGTGCCATCCGGTCTATATTAGGCGTGTGGATATAAGGTTGGCCGTAGCAAGCCAGATCGCCATATCCCATGTCGTCACACAGTATGAAGAGGATGTTGGGTGGGGTGTTTTGTTTTGCACAGAGCTGGGTAGGAAGACACGCCAAACCTACCCCTGTAAGCCATATTGTCTTGTTCATATCAATATTATATTGTTCGGTTCCTTTACTCATCTACCTTCAGATTTCTGCGATAGGTAGCAAGGAGTTTCTTCATTTCCTTTTCTACCTTCTGCATGCCAGGCTTGCCGTAGAGGTTGTGCAGCTCGTTCGGATCAACCTGGATATCATACAACTCGTAGTAGTCAATATCGGCATCATCGGTGATGTAGTTGATGGATTTGAGATATTCGAAACACCAGTTTTCTGAAGTTCCCGGTTGGCACTGATACTTGTTTTCTGGAACGGCTCTTTCACCACCCTTGCCGTAGAAATGAATCAGTTTGTAGCGCTCGGTTCTCACACCATCGTGCTTGCGTACCAGATGATAATTAGGGTAGTCATAATAATGGTAATACAGACTCTTACGCCATTTTCTTACAGGCTGTCCGGCAAACAATGGTTGGAGCGAAGTGCCCGGCATATAGGCAGGCTTCTTTAAGCCCGCCAGGTCGAGGAAGGTAGGAGCAAAGTCGATGTTCTGTACCATCTGGTTACACTCGCTCTTAGGCTGGATATGCTTAGGATAGCTGATGATGAGCGGTGTATGGAATGATTCCTCATACATGAAACGCTTGTCAAACCAGCCGTGTTCGCCCATGTAGAATCCCTGGTCGGAGGTGTATACGATGATGGTATTATCCGTGAGATGATGCTCATCGAGATAAGTCAGGAGTCGGCCTACACTCTCATCCACCGAAGCAATCACTGCCATATAGTCGCGGATATAGTTCTGGTATTTCCATTCTACCAGTTCCTTACCCGTGAGATTCTTGCTCAGGAATTCTCTGTTTCTCGGCATGTAATAGGCATCAATAGCCTCGCGCTGCTGCGGTGTCATGCGGTTCATCTCTCCCATGAGTCCGGCATACGAGTCTCTGCCTTCCGGTGTAGAAGGGTCGTACATTTCGGGCACTTTCAGGTCGCGTACCATTTCCATATATTCACCGATAGTCATCTTCTGGGTGGATGCAGCCGAGCCTCGGGTCGCATAGTCGTCCCAGAAGGTTTCAGGTAGCGGGAAGTTTATTTTGCCGTATTTCCCAACATACTTGGTGCTAGGCATCCACAGACGGTGGGGTGCCTTATGATGAACCAGCAGACAGAATGGCTTGTTTCTGTCTCTTTGGTCGAGGTATTCGATGGCATGGTCTGTGATGAGGTCGGTGGCATATCCCATTTCCTGCTTGTATTCTCCGTAATGGTCTGTTGATGCGAAGGTCGGGTTGTAATATTGTCCCTGGTCGTTGAGGATGTGATAGAAATCGAAACCTTTAGGGCGGCATGACATGTGCCATTTTCCCACTACTGCCGTCTCATAGCCTGCCTTCTGCAGCATTTCAGAGAAGAAGGTTTTGGTGGAATCGATGCCCTCTGCCAGCATGCGCTGTCCGTTCTGATGACTGTAGAGGCCGGTCATCAGGCAGGCACGGCTTGGTGTAGAAAGCGAGTTTTCAACGAAAGCCTCGTTGAATTTCATTCCCCTTTCTGCAAGTCGGTCGATATTTGGGGTAGGCGCCAGTTGGGAGATGGCACTGCCGTAGGCGCTGATAGCCTGTATGGCGTGGTCATCGCACATGATATACAGGATGTTTGGTTTTTCGCCTGTATTCTGGGCGAAGAGAGATAGCGGCAAGGCTTGCAGGGCAGCCATCGCCAGCAAAGATCGGTTGAAAGGTTGATAATTATTAGCCATAATGTTT
>JAJWOH010000331.1:0-1150 GCA_021635485.1 Segatella copri
TGGAGTTATCCTACGATGATGCCATCCGCTACCTTCGCAAGGAGGCTGTGAATCTACCTGCCGATACGCCTAAGGGTTATGTACTGATAACCTACAGACAGGTTCCGATAGGATGGGAAAAGAACATCGGCAACCGTGCCAACAACCTCTATCCGCAGGAGTGGAAGATCAAGAGTAGCCATGGGACGGGAGAGCTGTTTATAGTTAATAGTTTATAGTTAACAGTTTACAGCAAGAATGAATAATTCAACATTCAACACTCAACATTCAACATTAAAATAAAAAATGCTTAGCATCATTGCCTGTATATCAAAAGTGCATAGAGCCATCGGATATCAGAACCGGTTGCTCTACGCCATCCCATCGGACATGACCCGATTCCGTATGCTCACAACCGGGCATACGATTATCATGGGCAGGAAGACATTTGAGTCGCTGCCGAACGGAGCCTTGCCCAACCGCCGCAATATTGTTATCTCGAAGACAAAAGAGCAGATAACAGGGTGCGAAGTATACACCTCTCTGGAAGAAGCGCTGGCAGCAAGGAAAGAAGAGGCTGGAAACAAAGAAGAGGTTGGAAGCAAAGAAGCATCAGATGAATATTTCATCATCGGAGGAGCCAGCATATATGAACAGGCTTTGCCTTTTGCAGACAAGCTTTATCTCACAATCGTTGAAAAGGAGCCTGAACATGCCGATACCTTCTTTCCGGAAATCAATCCGGCAGAATGGGAAGTGACAGAAAAAGAAATGAGGAATGAAAACGGCTTACCGTTCACATTCCTCACCCTTTATAGAAGATAGCATCAAAAAAGCAGCAAGCCCTCTGGAGCCTGCTGCTTTTTTTATATCTTACAGAACTTTCGCATGTGGTTCAAGTACGGGCTGAAGGCCCAAAAGCTCCTAGCCCAGGGCATCGCCCTGGGTATAATGGCAATCAGCAAGACGCCCTGTAAGGGCAAAAGCTTTGTATATTGCCAGATATTTTAAAGCTTTTGCCCTTACAGGGCGACAGGTTTGCGTCCGTAATTACCCAGGGCGATGCCCTGGGCTAGGAGCTTCTGCCCTTTCAGGGCGTGTGGGGCAAAACTTGAGTATCTTATTTCTCTGCTGCAGCCTCCTCATCAGTTTCCTCTTCATCATCGTTGAA
>JAJWOH010000166.1:0-5654 GCA_021635485.1 Segatella copri
ATGAGTTATTAAACACGATGAATGCAGCTGCGAGCTGTTGCAGCTGCATTCATCTGGTGTCTTCTTATTATCTGAAAAGCATTTCGGCTTTTGTTACTTCTTTTGATAATTTGTTTCTGTTTGAGCACCTGTAGAAAGGTTGTATACCTGCAGGCGGTCTCTACCATATGCTACATAAATGTAGTTGTCTCTTACTTTGACGTAGTTAGCAGACTTAGATGCTACTCTATGTGCAACAACCTCATGGGTGTTTTTGTCCAAAACGACAAGTCCATAAGAACCGTATGCTAGATAAACGTATTTGTCATCTACATCGCATCCGTTACATAATGCCTTGTATTCATTCTTTTTGTCATTCCAAGCTTTTGGCATCTGCCAGTGCCATTGCTCTTCACCCTTCATATTGTAAACATAGAGTCCGAGTCCGCTTTGGCAAACATATATCAAGTTGTCTCTAACAGAAACTACATTCTTGCCATCATTTGGTTTTATACCTACCGTTGTTTTGAATTTTGTAGAATTTTCGAAATCTTCGTCATCTCTATTTATTACTTCGATAGTTGCTCCAACCTCGTCATCGCTAGAATGGTTTTTGTCGTTAAGATAAAGTCCGACGATTTTTCCATTGCCGATTGCTACATGCTTAACCTTTCCTGGTCTTTCTATTTTGTCGACCTCGTTCATGGTGTTTGCATCGTATACGACATAGCCTTCTGTGGTTGCAACAATCAGGTGATCTTTCTTCTTGTTGTAAACAACACAATTCTCGTCATAATTTCCATCTTTATACTCCTCTGTTGCTGGATGCAATTGGGCGTATTGCAATGGTTCTACGATCTTAACAATTGGATTTCCATCCTTGTCAACGTCTGCAGTTGTTATCTCTTTAGACTCCGTTGCTAACAAATGGTTTTCATTGATGGTCATGTATGATAGTAATGCACCCTTCTTTTTAGAATTACCTGGCAGGAAAATCTTTTTCTCGCCATTATTCAATTCAACAGCCAGAAGGTGGTTGAAATCTATTACTCTTTGGCTATCATAGAGGTATTGCAAGAGTCGTATCTTATTGTTTTCTACAGGAGTAAGAACTTTAACACAACCTCCGTGTGAGTTATCTGCATTGTCTGTCTGTTCCTGATTTGTATGGTATGACATGTACAGATAGCCGTCAAGATCCATGATGCCTGTAGCAGAGATGTTGTGTGTGTGGTCATAATCCACAGAGATAATCAAGTCTGTCTTTGGCTTATCTGGTTGAGTCTTGTTGTCGTTGAATCCTGGAGTCTTGCAATCTTCACTCTCTGTTTTCTTGATGACATATTTAGAAGCCTCGTCAGAAGAGGATAAGAATACGTTACCATTGTTATTCAGTGTTAACCCATATCCTTCTTTTGTTATAGAGCTATCTTTTGGTCTTTTAACTTGACCATGTTGATAGTCTGACAGATCACCTAATGTCTTTTTGTAATCATCTGTTATTCCATATATCTTATCTTCTGGAACATCAACGATGAATCCTGCTCTTTCTCCGCTTGTTGCGAACATGTCACAACTTATCTTATTCTTAGCATCCGGACCAGGAGCATTGAATGCAAGCTTTGCTGCTTTGATTACGCAGACAGCGTCTGTTTCGCCCAATGCGTATGTTCCCTGCTGGGAATTCAAATTCATGAACACATTGTCGCATTCAATCATGGATTGGTTTTTCACTACGACTTTGCCACTTGAATCTTGTTTGAAATTCTTGCAGTGCAAATATGATACGTGTAGCTTGCTGTCGTTTGATATATATACGAAATCAGATATATTAGCAGAGCAACCACTATATACTTCACTATTTGTTATAGATAAAGTCTTTGCTTTCAAAGTACCTGTAACATTTAGGACTGCATTGTTACTGAGTTTAACATCTACATTTGTTAAATCAAGACTTCCGTGGTTGTCTATTAAGGTATTAGACCCATCTAAGACTAGCTTTGTAACATTTTTAGGAATTTCAAGCTTTCCGTAATTAACAATATTATTCTTTCCGAAAACTTCACCGTTTCCGCTATTGTTCTTGAATCCTTTAAATGTTCCTGATTTTAATATTCTGATATTTCCTGCGCCCCATGCATCGTCTTGGTTGCTATTGTCCAATGTACCTGCTATATATAGTGTGATTGGTCGATTTTTTCCTTGAGAATTTATCCAAGGAGCCATATCTATTTTTTGTGTGATAGTCACACCTGCAGGGATAACAAATACAGAACCATTTGATTCGTTATGTATAGCATTGTAAACATCATTGTCTGAAGTCAATTCAAAAGCTCCTTCAGGTATAGAAGAACCATTCCAGTCACTTCCTTTATATGCTCTCGTTCTTGCGCTAGCTGTTGTGTTCTGAACCTTATAATTTGTAATGCGGCTTGCCAGTTCTTGCGCATCAGTTGTGGAGGTGACAGCAGAACCTACTACAGTCTTGATAGGGGTAGTACCACCATTTTCAAGAATGTTATTGCTATCACTACAAGAAGCGAGGAGCATAGCTGCGAAACTAAAAGTAGCAATCTTTATATTTATAGCTTTCATGTTATTCAATATTATTCGTTAATACTTTAGTCACTTTTTACGCATACCTTATAATTGTTTAATAGCTAGTTAATTTAGCCTTTATAAGGTTTGTCCTCCCTCACTCTGGCATGAGAGTGAGGGAGAACAAGTATTTGAACGTATTCTCTGATTACTTTGTTGTTGTCTTTGTAACCTTGAATACCTGTACACGGTTCTGACCATATGCAACGTAGACATACTCTTCGCCATTTACATTTTCAACGGCAACATAGTTTGCAGAACCACAGTCGTCATTCTTGTAAGCATTTGCCTTACGATGGCAGACTGTTTTACCTGTTTCTTTGTCAAGAACAACCAGACCGTATCCGCCACATGCTACATAGATGTAATCACTGCCGATAGCGATACCATTTGCACGACCCTTGACTTTACCTGCCAATTCTGTCTTCTCAGGTTTTGTAAATGTAGGGCATGTAAAGAAGTTGTCGTTTACCTGACCGTTAGAAGAAATCTTAGCAACACCATTTTCGCCTTTACATACGTATATGTCACCGCTAGTTTCTTCAACTGCCATTACAGCCTTATTGTCCTTAGGAACAACTGCGCCAACTTTGTAAGTATCAGGTGTCTCCAATTCGTTATTATTGTAAACATTCACGTTACCGTCTACATCCAAGGTGTAGAGCTTGCTATTTGCTGTTACAACATGCTTTCCTTCTGCACCTGCCTTGCTCCAGAAACTGAAGTCCTTGGCGAATGAGGTAAGACCTTGAGTTGTTGCTACTACGTGTTCGCCATTGAATTCTGCGACACAGTTAGCATCCATCTTGGTCTTGTTGTCGATAGCGTAAAGTTTCACTTCATCGCCAAGGTTACCATCATTGAGGTCTATCTTGCCTAAGAATGCACCTGCTGACTTTTTACCGCTACCTGCCAGATAGAGGCTGTTACCATCTACGATAAGATGGTTGTAGTCGCAGTTTTCTGCAGCCTTATTAGCATCTACTTTCAATTGGTTGCCAGTCATTGAAAGAACCTCAATATTGCCACCGAAATTCTTGTCGCCATATGTGTGATATGAAACATAGAGCTTGTTGTTTGCAGATTGGATACAGGTAGCAGACTGACCACCTTTAGATTCCTCAGATGCAATCAGGTCGAGCTTAGCCTGGCTTGCGATAGTTGCAGGGTCGCCAGACCACTGGTAACCATATTTCTTGTGCGCCTTATCTATGAGCGTAACGTTAGGAGTAGTTTTGTCAGCTACCTTGTCATAGTCTGCGTATGTGGCAGCGATGTCCAAATCCTCGAAAGTATTGTATTGGGTTGAACCACTATAATTCTCCTGGAACTGGAGCAAGAATGTAGAGTTTGTGCCTGGTGTTGCAAAAGCGACAATGTTGCTTTTACCATTATTGGTAAACTTATGTGCCTTGATGACAGCTACAGCATTTTCTCCAGCCAATGTTATCTGACCTGCAGATGCATTGTCTGTAACCAAGTTGTTGGTTGTAATAACATTCTTGTCGCCAATAGTAATCTTACCAGTACCATTGAGAGACAATGTAGCTTCTCCCTTTGCAATTACTTTATCTCCGTCCTTTGTGTTGTTTGTAACGTTAATGTAGGATGCTTCTACGTTGGCGCCATTGTGAACATTGAATGCATTGGTAACCTTGACGGCTTCTACAGCCTTCAAATAACCATTTACGTCCAATGTACGGGTCTTGATAAAGCCTCCAATCCAGAGGTTACCATTGATGGTAGCGTTACCATTGTTGTCATTGTTGAAGAGGTTCTCTTTAGCGTATACATTTGCACCATCTTCTACCTGGAGGTTGATGGCACGGATAGAACCATCGATGAATACGTTAGCACCAGAACCGAATGTGATATTCTGTGTAGGAGTGATTGATTTTTCTTTTTCAGTCGGAGTAGTCTCTTTGATAGCTCCAAGACCTGTAATCAAGTCCTTGCTTCCATCGCTCTTCTTATCTCTAAAGTCAGCATAAAAGTTACCATTAATCTTTATGTCATTTTTTGCAGAGAATACGTTTCTAGGATTTGTGCAGTAAACTGTACATCCGCTAGGAATCATGTCACCAGTACCATTGTATTTCAATGTAGCAGAGCTAAGCAACACAATAGTTGTGTTATTCATTTGGGTTGTTTCGTCATACTGCATGGTGCATTTGCCGTCTACGAAAATAGTAGCTCCATTGATTTTCTGTCCAGCGAAGTTTATGTCCTTTCCACTGCTAATCGCGTAAGCCTGATTAGTGAGTTCAGCTGGTACGCTAAGATTCATCACTTTTTTGAAGTCAGTCTTTGCAGGCACTGTAGGCATAGCAGTTGTGAAGTTTGCCTCGCCAGCTCTTGTCAAGAAGAACTTTCTAGCATTAGCTGTGCTGTTCTTGTAGTTAGCGATGTTGCTGTTGTCAATTTGTTGTGCAACAAGCTTTACTGAAGTGAGGTCTGCAGGGTTAATAACAGGTGCAGTTCCACCTGCAGGATCACTGTTACTGTCGCTACATGATGCGAATACGAATGCTGCCAAACCGATAGCAGCAAGTTTAGAATTGAATACTTTCATATCTATTAAGTTTAAATTGTACTTTCAGTTTCTGATTAATATCACTTACTTATATTCTTGTCCTTCAGCTCGTTGTTTTTTTTGGTAGTTTGACTATCGTTTTGGTAGTTTGACTATCATCATCTTGCGTACACTTACAAGTGGAGCTTTTAGACGCTGCAAATTTAATGAAATTATTTCATAAATAGTTGTTTTTTAGGGTTAAATAAACTTAATTTGTTACTTTTTGTTCTGATTCTCATTAGGTTGGCTTGTTGTGGGCGATAACAAATTGGCTCTTCCGCTTGTCAAACGATAACTATTTCTGAACTCATTAACCCGAAAATTACTCCGAAAGATAGCAGAATATCTCCGAAGAATACGAAAATTACTCCGAAAGATAGCAGAATATCTCCGAAGAATAAACCAGGAAAACAAATGGTGGGAATACGATGATGGATATGTGTTGTGGTGACGAGGTGAAGGGTGAAGGGTATATTTTAAATCTTATATTATATTCTTTTTT
>JAJWOH010000167.1:0-5636 GCA_021635485.1 Segatella copri
AGATGCTCAAGGATATGCCTATATATAATAAGGTATAGAATAGCCTATATATAATAAGGTGTAATTTCAATCTAATGTATAAATAACTAACAAACATGAAACAGAGACTGTTCGTAACATTGAGTTTGGCAGGATTAGCAATGGCAACCTTTGGTGCAACCAAACCGAAGACTGCCATTAAGTCGTTGAATAAGACGACCATCCAACAGCCAACTTACACAGAATGGCACGACCTTCAGGTGAATGCCATCAATCGTTTTCCGTTGCACACCAATTTCTTCACCTATCCGGCAGATGACTGGGTTTCTGAGAAAGACGGTAAGATCGTGAGCAAGGATATCCTGCACATGAACAAGACGGAGAGCAAGTATTTCCTTTCGCTCGACGGAACCTGGAAGTTCAACTGGGTGGCTAATGCCGACCAGCGTCCTACCGACTTCTACAAGGAAGATCTTGATGATTCCAACTGGAAGACCATGAATGTTCCAGGCAACTGGGAGATGAACGGATTCGGCGATCCGGAGTATGTAAATAATGGTTTTGCATGGCGTGAACATTTCAATGAGCAGCCACCAGCAGTTCCTACCAAGGACAACCATGTAGGTTCTTACCGTCGCATCATCGACATCCCTGCCAACTGGGATGGCAAGCAGGTAGTAGCCCATTTCGGTAGCGTTACTTCCAACATCTATCTCTATGTAAACGGCAAGTTTGCCGGATATGCAGAGGATAGCAAGGTGGCTGCCGAGTTTGATATCACTCCTTATCTGAAGAAGGGCAAGAATCTGATTGCCTTCCAGACCTTCCGCTGGTGTGATGGTTCCTGGGATGAGGATCAGGACTTCTGGCGCTTGAGTGGTGTGGCTCGTGAAAGCTATCTCTTTGCCCGCGATGCCAAGTTGCAGCTGGAAGATATCCGTGTTACTCCTGACCTTGTTAACAACTACAAGGATGGTGTGCTCAATATCTCTACCAAGGTAAAGGGTAACGGCAAGCTGAACTTCATCCTCTTCGACAAAGAGGGCAAGCAGGTGGCTACAGCTACAGGATTGGCAAAGAATGGAACAGCCAACATTACGATGAACGTAGAGAATCCACACAAGTGGAATGCAGAGACACCTTATTTATATACCCTTCAGGTTTCCCTCTCAAGTGCGCTGAAGAATGGCAACATGAAATCAGCAAGCATGACTCCTGTCAAGGTTGGTTTCCGCAAGGTGGAAATCAAGAACAAGCAGTTCCTTGTCAATGGTCAGCCTGTGCTCATCAAGGGTGCCAACCGTCATGAGATTGACCCTGATGGAGGTTATGTATTGAGCATGGAACGCATGATTCAGGACATCAAAATTATGAAGCGCCTGAATATCAACGCTGTCCGTACCTGCCACTATCCTGATGATCCACGCTGGTATGAGCTTTGCGATGAGTATGGTATCTATGTGGTTGCTGAGGCTAACCAGGAGAGCCACGGCTTTCAGTATGGCGATGATGCTGCTGCCAAGAAGCCGATGTTTGCCAAGCAGATTATGGAGCGCAACCAGCACAATGTTTCCATGTACTTCAATCATCCTAGTGTCGTAACCTGGAGTTTGGGTAATGAGACTGTAATGGGCGATAACTTCCTGCAGGCTTACAAGTGGATCAAGAGTCAGGACCAGAGCCGTCCGGTTCAGTATGAGCAGGCTCGCAGAGGCGAGGGTACTGATATCTTCTGTCCTATGTATTATCCGGTAAGTGCTTGCGAAAAGTATGCGAAGGACCCTAACAGTCCGATGCCGCTCATCCAGTGCGAGTACAACCATACCATGGGTAATTCGGGTGGTAACCTGAAGGATTACTGGGATTTGGTACGCAAGTATCCTATCTTCCAGGGTGGTTTCGACTGGGATTTCGTTGACCAGGGCTTGCACCGCAAGGTATTGAAGCCGATGAACATCAAGAATCCTGAGAAAATGAGCAATGAAGAACTCCGCAAGATAGAATATTGTTATGGTGGCGATTACAACAATTACGACCCTAGCGACAACAACTTCAACTGCAATGGTATCATCGGTCCAGACCGTCAGCTCAATCCTCATGCCTACGAGGTAGCCTACCAGTACCAGAACATCTGGGCTAAGATGGTGAATGCTGAGAAGGGCGAAGTAAGTGTATACAATGAGAACTTCTTCCGCGATTTGAGCAACTATGCCTTGGCATGGAGCCTGATTGAAGATGGCGTGGAGACTCAGAACGGTACCATCGCTGATATCGATGTAGCTGCCCAGCAAACCAAGAACTTCACCATTCCTTACGACCTTTCTAAGGTAAAGGGCAAGGAGGTATTCCTCAACATCGATTTCCGTCTGAAGAAGGCTGAACCTCTGATGGAGGCTGGTCAGATTGTGGCTTATGCCCAGCTGGCAGTGAAGGAGAAGAAGTGCTGCGGTCATTGTGCAGAAAACATGGCTAAGGCTCAGGACGGCAAGAAGGTGAAGGCTAAGCTCATCGACAAGAAGGGCGAGCAGGATATCACCGTCACAACTCCTAATCTGACCGTGAAGGTGAACCGTACCACCGGTCTCATCTCTGAATATACCTACCGTGGCAAGTCGCTCCTCGGCGAGGGCGGTACCCTGAAGCCAAACTTCTGGCGTGCTCCTACCGATAATGATTTCGGTGCAGGTCTGCAGAAGAAGTTCAAGGTTTGGAAGAACCCTGTCATGAACCTGAAGGGCGTAGCTGTTGAGAAGGACAAGAAGGCAAACACCATCAATATCTGTGCAACCTATGATATGCCAGAGGTGAAGGGCGAGCTGGAAATCGAATATCTCATCATGCCTAACACCGGTGCGATGAAGGTAAGCCAGGAGTTTGATGCTTCTGATGATGCCAAGGTTAGCGATCTGTTCCGTTTCGGTATGCTGATGCAGTTGCCTTACGATATGGACAAGAGCCAGTATTACGGCCGTGGTCCTATCGAGAACTATTCAGACCGTGAGGACTGCATGCGTATCGGAATCTACAGCGATGATGCCGACAACCAGTACTTCCCATACATCCGTCCACAGGAGAGTGGAACCAAGGGCGATATGCGCTGGTGGAACCAGACCGATGCTTCCGGCTTCGGATTCAAGGTGAAGAGCTGCAAGCCATTCTATGCTTCCGCCATCCACTTCGATACAGAAGAACTGGATGATGGTGATGACAAGGATCAGCGCCACAGTTTCAACCTGAAGAAGTCAAAATTCACCAATCTCTTCCTCGATGCAGAGCATTCTGGTGTGGCTGGTGAGAACTCTTGGGGTGCATGGCCTTTGGAGAAATATCGCCTCCATTATGGCGATAAGAACTTCACTTTCGTGCTCATTCCATTAGATAAATAGTAGAAAAGCAGGGGTTTATACGAAAATCCAATATATTTAAACAGAAAATCCACCTCATTCGGGGTGGATTTTTTTATCTTTGCACCACCTATCACGGAAAAGTGTAGGTACAGCCTAAAAATAAAACAAAAACGAACAATATGAGAAAAGCAAAATTTTTCGCAGCAGCATTGCTGGCGATGTCTTCACTCGGAGCTTTCGCACAGCATCAGTTTACTGTTCAGGCTAACAAGCCTGGAGCAGAAATCCAGCCTACCATGTATGGTATCTTCTTCGAGGATATCAACTTCGGTGCCGATGGTGGTCTTTATGCAGAGATGGTAGAGAACCGTTCCTTCGAATTCCCACAGCGCCTGATGGGATGGAATACATTCGGAAATGTAACCCTCAGCGACGTAAAACCTGCCTTCGACCGCAATCCTCATTATGTAACACTTGAGAGCGCAGGTGCACGTGAGAAGCAGACCGGTTTGGAGAACCGTGGCTTCTTCGGCATGGGCTTGAAGAAGGATATGAAGTACGATTTCACCGTATATGGCCGTCTTCATCTCATCGATGGCAAGCAGGGTAAGATTCGCGTAGAACTCGTCAATTCAAAGAATGATGTCATTGCCAAGCAGGTCATCAACATCACCAATAATAAATGGCAGAAGCTTACTGCTACCCTTACTTCTCCTCAGACCGATGCCAAGGGTTTGATGCGTGTTTATCTGGAGAAGGGTTCTGAGAGCGTAGATCTCGACCATATCTCTCTCTTCCCTGAGGACAACTGGAATGGTCTCCGTGCAGACCTCGTACAGGATTTGGCTGACTTGAAGCCAGGCATCTTCCGTTTCCCTGGCGGATGTATCGTAGAGGGAACCGACCTCGACACCCGTTACGAGTGGAAGAACTCTGTGGGTGCTCCTGAGAACCGTCCTCTGAACGAGAACCGCTGGAGAGATACCTTCCCACATCGCCTTTTCCCTAACTACTATCAGTCATTGGGCTTGGGCTTCTATGAGTATTTCCTCCTTTCAGAGAAGATTGGTGCTGAGCCATTGCCTATTCTCTCTGTAGGTCTGGCTTGCCAGTATCAGAACGATGATAAGGATCCTAATGCACATGTAGCAGTCAAGGATCTTCAGAGCTATATCGACGATGCACTCGACCTCATCGAGTTTGCTAATGGTCCTGTTACCTCTAAGTGGGGTAAGCTTCGTGCCGACATGGGCCATCCTGCTCCATTCAATCTGAAGCAGATTGGTATCGGTAACGAGCAGTGGGGACCTATGTATCCTGAGCGCTTGCAGAAGTTCATGGAGCAGATCCATGCCAAGTATCCAAAGATCAAAATCTGCGGTTCATCTGGTCCATCTGCTGATGGTAAGGACTTCGACTACGGTTGGGAGCAGATGCGCAAGTTGGGTGTAGATATGGTGGATGAGCACTATTACAAGAGCCCAGAGTGGTTCCGCAGCAATGCCAGCCGTTACGACAAGTACGACCGCAAGGGTCCTAAGGTCTTTGCCGGTGAGTATGCAGCTCATGCCAAGAATGATCCAAACTCTTGGGAGGCAGCCCTTTCTGAGGCAGCTTTCATGACCGGTTTGGAGCGCAATGCCGATGTGGTTTATCAGGCTACCTACGCTCCTCTCTTCGCTCATGTAGAGGGATGGCAGTGGCGTCCGGACCTCATCTGGTTCGATAACCTCAGCTCTGTCCGTTCTGCCAACTACTATGTTCAGCAGCTCTACGGCGAGAACAAGGGTACCAATGTGTTGAAACTTACCGAGAACGGCAAGGCTGTAGCAGGTGAGAACGGTCTCTATGCCACCGCTTGTTTCGACAAGGCTACCAAGAGCTACATCGTAAAGATTGCCAACACCTCTAACGAGGCAAAGGAAATCAACGTTACCTTCAATGGTATCAAGAAGTTGAACCCAGGTAAGGTAACCGTTCTCCATGCCGACGATATTCAGGCAGAAAACAAGATAGACAATAAAAATGTGGTTGTTCCTGTAGTATCAGATGCACAGGTTCAGGGCAATGTGTTGAACGTGAAGATGAAGCCAAACAGCTTTGTTGTATACCGTTTCTAATTGCCTACCTCCAATCTTCAATAAACCCTTAAGGTACAAATAGATAAGTGGATAATGTGAATCCCTTGCGACTCTAGTGGTTGCAAGGGATTTTTTCTCTTCTAATGCCCTTGAAATTACATGGCGACGCAGGAGTTTCTGTGTCAGGACGTAGGAAAGATTACGTCGCCATGTAGGAAAAAGGCACTTT
>JAJWOH010000027.1:0-34128 GCA_021635485.1 Segatella copri
ACTTTTGCAAGTAAGCCCCACACGCTCTGAAAGGGCAGAAGCTCCTAGCCCAGGGCATCGCCCTGGGTATAATGGCAATCTGCAAGGCGCCCTGTAAGGGCAAAAGCTTTATTAATTGCCTGGTATTTTAAAGCTTTTGCCCTTACAGGGCGACAGGCTTGCGTTCACAATTACCCAGGGCGATGCCCTGGGCTAGGAGCTTCTGCCCTTTCAGGGCGTGCTGCTTCAAGGAGCCTGGGTCTTCTACCCTCACTTAAACCACCCTCTCCTGTCATTCTGTCCGAAAATCTCTCTTATTTCTATCTTTTACCCACCCAAAGCAAGACAGAATGTCAGTAAATCATTGATTTTCAACGAATAGGCATAAGTTTCGCTAAAGGATGGGAGGAACGCAACGGGAGGTTTCCAAAGAGATATTTCCGGGGCTAATCCAAAAACAGAATTATGAATATATAATAAGAAAGGAGATATAAATATGACATTCGACAAATTTACTATCAAGGCGCAGGAGGCGGTACAGGAAGCCGTAAACATTGCGCAGCGAAATGGTCAGCAAACCATCGAACCGGTGCATCTGCTTAGCGGTATTCTTGAAAAGGCTACCGATGTGACCAACTACATCTTCCAGAAGCTGGGCATGAACGGACAGCAAATCGCCATGCTCTTGCGTCAGGAGATGCAACATCTGCCTCGTGTGCAGGGTGGCGGTCAGCCGTACCTCAGCAACGAGACGAACCAGATTCTGATGAATGCCGAAGATACCGCCAAGAAAATGGGCGACGAATTCGTTAGCGTAGAGCCTATCCTGTTGGCTATCATTCAGGGCAACTCTACTGCTGCACGTATTCTGAAGGATGCTGGTGCAAATGCAAAAGATATGCTCGCTGCCATTCAGGCACTGAGACAAGGACAGAACGTAAAATCACAAAGCGCTGATGATAACTATCAGAGTTTGGAGAAATATGCGAAAAACCTTGTAGAACAGGCAAGAAGCGGCAAGCTGGACCCAGTTATCGGACGTGATGAGGAAATCAGAAGAGTGCTCCAGATTCTGTCACGAAGAACCAAGAACAACCCTATTCTGATAGGTGAGCCTGGTACAGGTAAGACTGCCATCGTAGAAGGTCTTGCCGAACGTATCGTACGTGGCGATGTACCGGAGAATCTGAAGAACAAGCAACTCTATTCTCTCGATATGGGTGCGCTGGTAGCCGGTGCCAAATATAAGGGTGAGTTCGAGGAACGTCTGAAGAGCGTCATCAAAGAGGTAACCAACGCCAATGGCCAGATTATCCTCTTCATCGATGAGATTCACACGCTGGTCGGTGCTGGTGGTGGCGAAGGTGCCATGGATGCAGCCAACATTCTGAAACCAGCGTTGGCTCGTGGTGAACTGAGAGCCATCGGTGCTACTACCCTCAACGAGTATCAGAAGTACTTCGAGAAGGATAAGGCTTTGGAACGCCGTTTCCAGACCGTCATGGTGAATGAGCCTGACGAGGTGGATGCCATCAGTATCCTCCGTGGTATCAAGGAGCGCTACGAGAACCATCATAAGGTACGTATCCAGGATGATGCCTGCATCGCAGCCGTCAAGTTATCAGAGAGATACATCTCTGACAGATTCCTCCCAGATAAGGCTATCGACCTGATGGATGAGGCAGCAGCAAAACTGAGAATGGAGCGTGACTCTGTACCAGAAGAGTTGGATGAGATTACCCGCCACTTGAAGCAGCTGGAGATTGAGCGTGAGGCTATCAAGCGCGAGAATGACCAGCCTAAGATTCAGCAGTTGGATAAGGAAATTGCTGAATTGAAGGATCAGGAGCATGACTTCCGTGCTAAATGGGAAGGCGAAAAAGCGCTCGTCAACAAGATTCAGCAGGATAAGCAGGAGATAGAAAACCTGAAGTTTGAGGCTGAACGCATGGAGCGCGAAGGCAATTACGAACGTGTAGCTGAAATCCGCTATTCTAAACTGAAGGCTCTCGAGGATGACATCAAGAAGATTCAGGAGCAGCTGAAGAGTACACAGGGTGGCAAAGCGATGGTCAGAGAGGAAGTTACTGCTGACGATATAGCTGAAGTTGTAAGCCGCTGGACAGGAATACCAGTAAGCCGTATGATGCAGAGTGAACGTGAGAAACTGCTCCATCTGGAGGAAGAACTCCACAAGAGAGTCATCGGACAGGACGAGGCTATCACCGCTGTAAGTGATGCCGTTCGCCGCAGCCGTGCCGGATTGCAGGATCCTAAGCGTCCTATCGCCAGCTTCATCTTCCTCGGTACTACCGGTGTAGGTAAGACGGAACTTGCCAAGGCGCTGGCTGAGTATCTGTTCAATGACGAGTCGATGATGACCCGAATTGATATGAGTGAATATCAGGAGAAGTTTAGCGTAACCCGTCTGATCGGTGCGCCTCCAGGGTATGTAGGCTACGATGAGGGTGGTCAGTTGACCGAGGCTGTACGCCGCAAACCATATAGTGTGGTTCTCTTCGATGAGATTGAGAAGGCGCATCCTGATGTATTCAATACCCTGTTGCAGGTATTGGACGATGGTCGATTGACCGACAACAAGGGTCGTGTAGTCAACTTCAAGAACACCATCATCATCATGACTTCCAACGCAAGCCGTGAGATGTTGCGCAAGACTTTCCGTCCTGAGTTCCTGAACCGTATTGATGATATCATTACCTTCAAGCCGTTGACCCAGGAGCAGATTGCCGAGGTTGTAGAACTTCAGATGAAGCGAGTAAAGAAGATGTTGGAGCCTCAGGGCTTTGAACTTCGCTGGACTCCTGCAGCTATCCAGTATCTGGCAAAGGTTGGATACGATCCGGAGTTTGGTGCCCGTCCTGTAAAGCGCGCTATCCAGGATTACGTCTTGAACGACTTGAGTAAGAAGATTCTTGCAGAAGAGGTTAGTAGAGAGAAACCAATTACCATCGATCATACAGATGCAGACGGAGTGGTTTTCAAGAACCAATAATTCCAGCAGATAACCAATCCGCAGAAAAACGGATTGAAACATTTAAAAAAGGGTGACAGATTTTAATATCTGCCACCTTTTTTTTATTTATTATACACTGTTTTTATCGGCAAACAAACAGCATTTTAGTTGATGACAATTCCGCCATTTGGCTGAATCACAACCTTTGCCTTACCATTCTTTCCTACCTTCAAGGTCTTCTTTACCGAAGTATAGAACTTCTCGCCCTGTTTCTTTGGCTGATCGGTAAGATATTCCACTGTCTTACCTGCAAACATAGGCAAGTTGAGGGTCAGGGTGAGCGGCTTGTCTGTAGCATTCAAACCACCGACAAACCATTTGCCGTTATTGACCGCTGCACCAGAGCCATTCTCTTGTGACGCCTTGCGGGCAACAACTGCACACTGGGTAGGATAACCGGCGATAAACTTCACATCCTCCCATGCTGTCGGCAAGCCCTTCAACCAGTCTAACTCCCACTGAGGAACATCCTGCAGATTGTTAGGATAGAGACAAACACAGTTTACGCTGCTCTGATTGGTGATGGCAGTAGCCATCTCAAATACATCACTTGTATAACGCTGATGACGGCTCTTGTTATCTCTTGAAAGATATTTGTTCATCATCACGCCACCCCAGTCGAAGCTGGCTACGGCATTTCTTGAGAAAGGATGCATCGTCATCTCGAAAGCCTCCTTCTTGGCATGATAATCCATGAAATATACATTCTCAGAAGCCAAGGCTGCCTCACTGGAAACATAGTTAGGATACATGCGCTCCCAACCTCTAGGCATGGTACAACCATGGAAGATCACCTCCAGACCGTAATCGTTGGCATCACTCAGAATATCTTCGTAGAGTTTCATCGTCTCCTGCTTGTCACCACCGAAGAAATCAACTTTGATTCCCACTACACCTATCTTCTTCATCCAAGCCATCTCCTTCTTGCGGGCGATGGAATTGTTCATAATCTGGCGAGGAGTCTGTGGAGCATCATTCTCGAAACCATTCGAATTATACCAGAGCATCAGACTAACCTGCTTACTCTTGGCATACTGAGCCAACTTTTCAATCTTGTCATGACCGATACGCTGGTCCCACCAGTTGTCTACGAGGATAGCCTCATAGCCCTGAGCCGCAGCAACATCAATCATCTTCACCTGGTCATCATAGTTGATACTCTCATCCTGCCAGATCAGCCAACTCCAGGTATAGCGTGAAGGCTTATACTGCTGAGTAGGTTCATACAGAGGTTCTACCACATCGTAAGGGATGGTAGTTTCAACAATCGGAGCCAATGTAGTGCCAACGGTGATGGTACGCCATGGTGTTTCGCCCGGCAAAGCAATACCGGCAAATTCAGAACCGAATCCGTTGTTTTCACCTTTCTGAGGGAAAGCTACTGTATATCCCTTCGCTGCATCATAATCAGAAAGTCTGCTACCAGGATATGCGCTGGATACTCCTGTTTCGCTGACCAATGCCCAGCCGTCATTACCTACCTTGAAGAGACAAGGGAAGGTATAGCCCACACCAAACTGCGACTTCTTTGCCATCGGAGCATCAGGAGTATATTCTTCTTCGTAAGAAGGTTTGGTTCGTTCCCAACCTGTCATCGGACCGATTTGAGGACAAAGGAAAGTGGTGGTCTGCTCAGGGAAATTGAAACCGCTCACCTCATTATATATAATCACCGACTTAGGATTATCCTTCTTCGGACGGATCATCTCATATTTATAGGCAACATCGTTGTTGCTTACATGGAGATGCAGGGTCATGGAATCCTTCTTGGCATTGAGGAATCCGATGGTAGCCTCATAAACATCCTTTTCAATGTGGCTTTTCTTGATACGGGTCATGTCGTAAGAAAGATGCTTCTCAGTTCCTTTCATCGCACCCATGGTAAGATGCTGGGAGAAATCGCCATAGTTGGCTACCAGTCCCAAGGCAGAAGGTTTAAGCATCTGCTTGCCATTCAGCTCTACCGAATAGAAAGCCTTTCCATCTACACATTCCACCTTGACCGCCAATCTGCCGTCAGGTGAACTTACTTCATAATTGTTGGCTTGTGCACAAACCGTGCCGAGCAACAAAATACTAGTAATACAAAATTTTTGCTTCATTTTCATTTTATTGTTAGGTTGATATTATAATCTTCTCTGTGATGTTACAGCAGTATAGTCTACATTCCTGCTCCATTCCTGCTGCGTGCAACAGAACTGCATGCAAAGATAAACTATTTCGGGGAAAAAGGGGTGTACTTTTTGTTCAAAAAGCATTCATTTTCGTAAAAACTAACGAAAAAGAGACAAAAACGAGGAAAAATAAATGGTAGGAAAAGACTTTAGATGAGAAGAAACAAAAAGCCCCGACATCGCGTCGGGGCCTTTGAAGTTTTTGAATGTTTCAGCAGTTTGTGTTTTTTATGTAGTTATGATTTGTTCGTTTTTGAAAATCAATTCTTTTTCTGGGTGCAAAATTAAGACAAATATTGATATAAATCAAATTATTCTCGATTTTTTATGCAAAAAACAACGTAAACGTTTACAAATTTTGCGCACAAAAAAGACCGTTTGTGCGCTGTTGTGGCTAAAATACGGCTGTGCATTCTGTGTCTTTTGAATATTTTCTGCCACATTAATAAAAAAGTTAAAATATTGACGCTATATTTTGTTTTCTCTGTATTTTACACTATCTTTGCACTATCTTTTCACATTATTATATATATAAAGAAAATAGATGAAAGAATTTGTAATATCAGAAGTCAAGGCGGAAACCGCTGTACTCGTGGGTCTGATTACCAAGACACAGGACGAAGCCAAGACAAAAGAATATCTCGACGAGTTGGAATTTCTTGCCGATACTGCGGGGGCTGTCACCGTGAAGCGATTCACGCAGAAGGTGGTTTCTCCTAACCAGACTACCTATGTGGGTAAGGGTAAGCTCGAAGAAATCAAAGAATATATAAAAAACGAAGAAGAGGAAGACAGAGAAGTAGGTATGGTTATCTTCGATGATGAACTCTCTGCCAAACAGATCCGTAACATCGAACAGGAACTGCAGGTGAAGATTCTGGACCGAACCTCCCTCATCCTCGATATCTTCGCCATGCGTGCGCAAACCGCTGCGGCTAAAACCCAGGTTGAGTTGGCGCAATATCGTTATATGCTCCCTCGTCTGCAAAGACTCTGGACTCACCTCGAACGACAGGGTGGTGGTTCTGGTTCTGGTGGCGGTAAGGGATCTGTTGGTCTGCGTGGACCGGGTGAGACCCAGCTCGAGATGGACCGCCGTATCATCCTCGGCAGAATGAGTCTCCTCAAAGAGCGACTGGCAGAAATCGACAAGCAGAAGACTACACAGCGAAAGAACAGAGGCAGAATGGTGCGCGTGGCACTGGTGGGCTATACCAACGTAGGTAAATCTACCATCATGAATCTGCTCAGCAAGAGCGAGGTGTTTGCAGAGAACAAACTCTTTGCTACCCTCGACACCACCGTTCGCAAGGTAGTGGTAGACAACCTGCCGTTCCTCCTTGCCGATACCGTAGGATTCATCCGCAAATTGCCTACCGACCTGGTAGACTCATTCAAGAGTACCCTTGACGAGACACGCGAGGCCGACCTCCTTCTGCACGTAGTAGACATCTCGCATCCCGACTTCGAAGAGCAGATTCAGGTAGTAGAGAATACACTCAAGGAACTGGATTGCGCCGATAAGCCATCGATGATTATCTTCAACAAGATAGACAACTACTCATGGGTAGAAAAAGAGGAAGACGACCTCACACCGATGGAGAAAGAGAACATCCCGCTGGAAGACCTGAAGAAGACCTGGATGGCAAAACTCAATGAGGACTGCCTCTTCATCTCGGCAAAGAACAAGGAGAACATCGACGAATTCCGCGAGATACTCTACAAGAAAGTAAGAGAGTTGCACGTACAGAAGTATCCATACAACGACTTCCTGTACCAGGATTATGAGTAAGAACATAAATATCAATAACAAGTAAGTTATGAATGATTACAGACCTTTAACCACCGAGGAAATCGAGGTGCTTAAACATAACGACTGCTGGGCCGAAGACTGGACCTCAGTCAATGTATCAGAAGATTTCAAGCCCAACTTCATGCACCGCGTGATGCTCTATGGCGAAATAAACATCGGATCCTTCAACAAGAACGTGGAGGTGAGCCAGGGCTTCGTAAAGCATTCGGGCATCAACAATGCCACCTTGCGCAATGTTACCATAGGCGACGACTGTCTGATAGAAAACGTAGGCAATTTCATCAACAACTATACCATTGGCGATGATTGCTACATCTCAAACATCTCGACCATGGAAACTACCGAGGGAGCTACTTACGGAGAAGGAAATCTCGTGAGTGTACTCAACGAGGTGGGAGAAGGCAACGTAATCCTCTTCAGCGATCTGAACAGCCAGCTGGCCGCCTTCATGGTGAAGCATTTCCCAGACAAGGAGATGAAGGAGAAGATTCGCCAGCTCATCAAGACCGACATCGACAACAAGATGCCGGAGAGAGGTCAGATTGGCAACAATGTGAAGATTATCAATACCAAGGAGATTACCAACTGCGTAATCAATGATTATTGCGAAGTGAACGGTGCTTCCCGTCTGAGCGACTGTACGCTATTGGGCTCTGTTCATGGCAACGTATATATCGGCACGGGCGTTATTACAGAAAACAGCATCATCGCTGAAGGCGCCAGCGTCATCAACAGCGTAAAGATACAGGATTGCTTCGTAGGCGAAGCCTGCCAGCTGTCTAACGGCTTTACCGCATCAGCCTCCGTATTCTTCGCCAACTCCTATATGAGCAATGGCGAGGCTTGTGCAGCCTTCTGCGGTCCTTTCACCGCTTCTCATCATAAGAGCAGTCTGCTTATCGGAGGCATGTTCTCCTTCTATAACGCCGGTTCTGCCACCAACTTCAGCAACCATGCCTACAAGATGGGACCTATGCACTGGGGTATTCTGGAGCGCGGTTCCAAGACAGCCAGCGGTGCTTATCTCCTGATGCCAGCCACTCTGGGTTCCTTCTCAGTATGCTTCGGCAAGCTGATGCATCACCCTAACACCCGCAACCTGCCTTTCGCCTACCTCATTGCAGATGGCGACAAGATGTTCCTCATCCCAGGCAGAAACATCACCACCGTAGGTCTGTACCGCGACATCAAGAAATGGCCTAAGCGTGATCTCCGTGCTATGGAGAACCGCAAAAGCATCGTCAACTTCGACTGGCTTTCACCTTATTCTGTAGGCGAAATTCTGAAGGGTAAGAAGATTCTTGAAAACCTGCGCGAGGTTACGGGCGATAACGTTTCGCAGTATCTCTATCACGAATATATCATACCGGCTTCATCGCTCCACAAGGGCATCAAATATTATGATATCGCCCTCCGCATCTACATGGGTGCCGTATTGAAGCGTGTACTGAAGCGCGACCCAGCCATCACCCCTCCAGCCAGCCATGTCGGCGTGGGCGATTGGGATGATCTTTCGGGACTCCTACTCCCGGTTTCTGAAGAAGAAGGCATCGTTAGGGATGTGAAGGAAGGAACTATCGAGAATATAGAACAGTTGCTCGACCGGTTTGAAGAAATCAATGCCAACTATCGCGACTACCAGTGGGCATGGACCTACCAGATGATCTGCGATTACTACGGCATCAGTGACATCACACTCGAAGATGCCAACCGCATACACGAAGATTATATCAAGGCACGCCGCTCATGGATAGCAGAAATCCGAAAGGATGCTGAGAAAGAATTTGCCATGGGCGATGTGGAGGAAGAGGTTTTCCGCAACTTCGTCGACAGCCTCGACCAGGAAATAGAATACGAGAATTAATTAGACTTGAATATTTCAACAGTTTAAAATAACAAAAAACATTATGGCAAAAACTCCAGATTTTAAGTATGCTCCAATGTTCCAGATTGGAGAGGACAAGACTGAGTATCGCCTTATCTCTAAGGAAGGCGTAAGCACAGCAGAGTTCGAGGGTAAGACTATCCTCAAGGTTTCTAAGGAAGCTCTTACTTTGCTGGCACAGCAGGGTTTCCACGACGTAGAGTTCAAGCTCCGTCGTGAGCACAACCTCCAGGTAGCTAAGATTCTCAGCGACCCAGAGGCTTCAGAGAACGACAAGTATGTAGCACTCCAGTTCCTCCGCAATGCAGAGACTGCCGTGAAGGGCATCCTCCCATTCTGCCAGGATACAGGTACTGCTATCATCCACGGTGAGAAGGGTCAGCGTGTATGGACCGACTTCGAGGACGAAGAGGCTTTGAGCCTGGGTGTATACAACACCTTTACACAGGACAACCTCCGCTATTCTCAGAACGCTCCTCTCAACATGTATGATGAGGTGAACACCCGTTGCAACCTTCCTGCTCAGATTGATATCGAGGCTACAGAGGGCGACGAGTACCGCTTCGTGATGGTAGCTAAGGGTGGTGGCTCTGCCAACAAGACTTACTTCTACCCTATGACCAAGGCTACTATCCAGAACGAGGGCACCCTCCTCCCATTCCTCGTAGAGAAGATGAAGAGTCTGGGTACAGCTGCATGTCCTCCTTACCACATCGCCTTCGTTATCGGTGGTACTTCTGCTGAGAAGAACCTCCTCACCGTGAAGTTGGCTTCTATCAAGTACTATGATGAGTTGCCTACAACAGGTGATGAGACCGGTCGTGCTTTCCGTGACATCGACTTGGAGAACAAGCTTCTCGAAGAGGCTCACAAGATTGGCCTGGGTGCACAGTTCGGCGGTAAGTATCTCGCTCACGATATCCGCGTGATCCGTTTGCCACGTCATGGTGCCAGCTGCCCTATCGGTATGGGTGTAAGCTGCTCTGCCGACCGTAACATCAAGGCTAAGATCAACAAGGACGGTATCTGGTTGGAGAAGATGGATGAGAACCCAACAGAGTTGATTCCTGAGGAGCTCCGCAACCCAGGTGAGGGTACCAAGGGTATCGAGATTGACCTCGACAAGGGTATCGATGCAGTTCGTGCTGAGTTGAGCAAGTATCCTGTAAGCACCCGTGTTAACTTGAAGGGTACCATCATCGTGGCTCGTGACATCGCTCACGCTAAGCTCAAGGCTCGTCTGGATGCCGGCGAGGAGATGCCTGAGTACTTCAAGAACCACCCTATCCTCTATGCAGGCCCAGCCAAGACTCCAGAGGGTTATCCATGTGGATCTATGGGACCTACCACAGCCAACCGTATGGACCCATACGTAGATGAGTTCCAGGATCATGGCGCTAGCCTTGTAATGATTGCCAAGGGTAACCGTGGCGATGTTGTTACAGAGGCTTGCAAGAAGCATGGTGGTTTCTACCTCGGTACTATCGGTGGTGTAGCTGCCGTTCTCTCTAAGAGTTCTATCAAGAGCATCGAGTGCGTAGAGTACCCAGAGCTCGGTATGGAGGCTATCTGGAAGATTACCGTAGAGGACTTCCCTGCATTCATCCTCGTAGATGACAAGGGCAACGACTTCTTCAAGCAGTTGAAGCCTTGGACTCCTTGCAAGGAATGCCAGAAGTAAATGATACAGAAATCATGATATTAAAAAAGCTCAGGGCAGATAGCCCTGAGCTTTCTTTTTATACTTACTTCGGATTACGCTGTTCTGTTTCCAAAATAGAGAACATCCGTTTAAAGCAGCAGCTTATATGTCTTGCTTTGCATACCGGTTTCTACCCGCAACAGATATACGCCTTGTCTGATACCCTGTAAAGAGAGACTGACTGTTTTTCCATCCGTACCAGACGCCTGTCTGAGCAGGTTTCCTCCCGCATGATACAGTTTAATCTTTCTCACGTCCTTACCCGAAACCAGGAGTTGATGTCCCTCGCGACTGATCGCGGTTTCAGTATCAGGGCTGGTAGCATTTTCTATTCCTGTAGCTATATCCTGACAGAGAATAAGGATATCGCCCTTTCGCTTGAGAAAATAAGAAGGTTCCTGCGGATTCTTCAGTTCCACTTTCTTTCCTCCTATCTCGCCCATCACCCTGAACAGATAGGTATGACCGTCGGTCCAAGGCAGATTACTCTTGCGCAGCCAGTAGCTGTAAAGAGGCACATCGAAAGATGATGAGACGCTTACCTCATCGCTGATTCCATTTACCTCTTTTTCTTCCTTGGTATCTACATCTTCAGAAATAAGGGAAACATGCCCCTCGTAACTGAGGTTTTCTGATGTACGCAGCGAAACACCCATCTTGAAGAGAGATACCTTCGATACATCGACGCTTCCGGTTTCTATTTTCCCTTGCGAATCATCAGCCAGAAAGACTTCAGCTTTTGCCATCAGCGGTTTCTCCTCTCCCTTTACCACCTCTATATAGGCTGCATCCTGATCGTGGATACCGTTGACCGGACAATCCTGGGTTTCGGCTTCATCCGAAGTAATCTCCAGTTTTACCTGATAATATCCCGGAGCAAGCTGGGCTGGAACCGAAAGGAGAATCGGGATTTCGGTCTCGCTGAAACCATCTATTTCGGTCAACTGGTCCACACGTGTACTCAGCACTGCCGCCTGGTTCTCATCCAGCAGTTTCACTCTCAGGTAACAGTCGCGAGGCACACCATTGAGGTTTTTGATTGGGAAGAAGGCACGTACCTTGCTGCCCTGTTCTGCTTTGCCGTCAAGTCTTGGCTGCCCCATCAGTTGGAAGCGGGCATCTTCCGAACAGATTTCAGAGATGCGGCCGGCACCGTCTTTCAGTTCCACCCCGATAACAGGTGCCTTCTTCATCGGCAGGAAATCATCCCATGAACCATCATCCTTTCGGGCTGCACATATAGCAATGATACGGTAATAACCGTTTTCAAGACCGGCAAGACTGAGACTGATTTTCTGAGCCTGATTGATGAGATAATCTGTTCCCATCCATCCCTCCTGCTCACCGCCATAAAGTCTTTCTGTAAAGCCTCCCTGTTGATGATCATCAGAATAAACCACCTGCTTGAGATTCCCAGCTTCATCATAAACGGCAACACCGATATCGCCCCTGAAAGGCTTGCCTCTGTTGACGAAGGAATTCATCTCTACAGTTACCGGCTGTGAAGGGTCGAATAACTTCCCTGACGCCTCTTTCAGACTGAGCGAACCACCCTCGTTGAACATCAGCTGCGGTGAAGTTTCCAGCAGTCCGCGCTCTATTTCGGGATATTTCCCGTTGTTGGGATGAGCCAAGATGGCGGTAATGGCACGGTTAAAGGCAAGCGGTTTGCCCTGAAACTCACTTCCGGTCTGCGAAACATTGAGATTGGTGAGCGAATAATAGGCATCGCCCTGTCCATCCCAACCGAAATTCATGTGGAAGAGACCGTTTTCATCGAAACCATCCGTTACCCAGGCATGACCGGAAGCCGAACCGGCTGGTCTTCCTTCCAGATAAACCGGACATCCGTTGAGCAGTTCCTGTCTCAGGATTTCGGCAAACCGTCCCGGTCCTTCTACTGCTTTCGTAACATAGGCTGCCGAATAATCGAAATGCTTCTGCAGTGCCTGATAGGCGAAGACGCCCTGGGTTCCACTTGCGCTGGGCGTATATTGCATGAAAGAAGCCACACCCACATCGCTCATCAGTAAGGCTACGGCATCTATCTGTGCAGGAGTAGCCTGAACCGGATAGCGGTAGTCGGGCAACATGTTGGCCCAGTCGTAATGCGACTGACTGAAATCCGCACTCTTCTTGTCCTGGTAGTAGGTTACCACATATTCGTTTTTTCCCTGTCCCTGAGCCGGCCACTGATGATAATACATCATCTGAGCCACAGCCGTAGCCACACAGCCGCTGTAATCATATCCCGTTTTAGCATTAAACGGATACGACTGTCCCCATTTACTTTTCAGCATCGGCGCTACGGTTTTAGAATAAAGTCCGGTGCGGTTATTACTTTGAACCTTCACCTTTCCTTCTTTCAGCACCTCGAAAGTCTGTCGGTATCCCGAAAGCAGCAGTTTTACGCAGGGATTGGCATTCAGCGTATCGAGACAACCTTCTTTGCTGTATCCCAGCACTTCCCCCATCTGGTCATCACCAGATACGATAACGAATCCCTGTCCGTGCGCATCATTATATATATAATATGGTGAACCGGTCTTGTTTTTCCTACCCTTCTCCTTTGCTTTCATACCGGTATCTTGCGGCAGAGTGACATATCTCTTAGCTATCTCCGCCGCCTTCAGCCAATTGATTTCCTCGGCACGAACAGTTTGCGAACTGGCTATCAGCAGGGCTATGAATCCCACCAACAGAAACCCGTTTTTCAGTCCCTTCCATTCTTTTCTTTCTTTTTTCTTTTTCATTTCTTCAGGTCTTAATATTTGATATTGAGTTAATTACGCCACCTTCTGGAAATATCAGATGAGCTACACTTTGCCATCATCCAGAAAGTTTTCTGCAAATATACAACTTTTCTTTGAAAAAAAAGAGATTTTCCAAAATATCCGTGTTTTTATAAAATAAAAGTTTCTTCCATTTTTCTTGCTTATTACGAATAAAAGTCTTAACTTTGCAGCAGACTTAGGAGAAAGCCGAATATCTCGGAACAAATAAGTGATAATATGGGATAGCGTATGAAACAGGTTATTTAGCTTTGCTTATCCATATCCTATCATTATGAGTATAGGGAAAATCCTATGCTATATTAGGGTTTATTCTATCCATATATCACAAAAAACATTTAATTTTGCAGCAGAAAATGATAATAATATAAAATTATATGAAAAGAATTATTTTGTGTACATCTATGTTGTTCATGGTAATGGTATTTACTCATGCACAAGAGAAAGCTAACGTATTGGTTGAGAAGTTTACTGCAGAAGGCGGTTATACTGACAGTGATATACGAACTTTAAGGGAAAATGTTATTAGAGCATTAGTCAAGACTATGCGAGTTAACGTTTTAGATGCAGAAAACTGTAAAGCCACTGACAAGCAGTATACTTTACTTAAAGGTCATCTTCAAAAACCAGCCGTATCCAGCCAAACTGCAGAAGATAAAGGAGAAAGATTTACGCTGACAGAAGTAAACCTTAACTATGTTATTACTATGATTAAGCCGAATTCGCAGGAATCTTCTACTTCGTTTATGTTCACAACCAGAGGTAACAGCATGAGTGGCGAGGCTGATGCGATTGCTGATGCATGTAAGATGGTAAAGTTAAGCATGACCAAGATGATGGAAAAGGTGTTTCCTGTGGTTGGAAAGATTGTATTAATTGACAATGCTAAAGATGATAAAGCTCTGACCGTATATATTAATCTGGGAGCATCAAACGGAATTAAAAAGGGACAGAAGTTTGATGTTGCCATCATGAAAGACGTAGCTGGAGAGCAAGTAGCCAAAAATATTGGAACATTGACCGCAACAGAAGTTTCTGATACAAAAACTCTTTGTAAAGTCAATAGTGGCGAGGTTGACATTTTCTCATCTGTAAATTCCAGTGTAGATATGGTTGTCAAAACCCGTGAGAAAAAGGGACTTTTAAAAGGATTAGGCGATGTTATGGGAAATGTATATGGTGGTAGCGGATTCATTGCAGACTCTGGTATGCAAGTGGAAAAATCTACAGAGAATACAATTTCGGCTGCTTCAGTAACTGGTAATGTTGGAACAGCAGCATCAAGTCAAAAGACCGGTTCAACAAGTAAGTTCAGCTACTATGATTTTATTTCCGAACCTAATGGGCGTAAATACATCGAACCAATTCTTGATTGGTCTGCAAACAAAGCTACTATCACAGCTTATATGAAGGAAGCAGGCTATGTGAAGAGCGATGAAGACATGTTAGCTTTTGCCAGTGATGATGATGATGACCCTCATAGTCCATCCATCATGTATATGATAATGAATGGCCAGTACTTCAGTGCAACATCTATGCTTATGCAAGTTAAAAAAGAAAGCGTTTTAACATGGATGAAGCAGCATTACATCTATAAGGGGAAAAACAATGGAGGCCTTGCCGATTTGCATAATTTTATTTCTAAAGATAAAAAAACAAGTATTATGGTCAGTTTTATGAATCTGAATGAATCAGAGTATTCAACTGTTACCATAGCATACCAAAAAGAATTCTAATTAATTGAGTTGAAGATAGTGCCGATAGGGTTTATCCTATTCGGCACTTTATTTTTATGAAAAGAAACAGAGTATTTTGCAAGTTTCCTTGCATAATAAAAATAACTTGTCTCTGCTGCTATAAAAATGCAAGAAATAGCCCCCAAAAACAGCATGATTATTTGGACAAACCAATATTTATTCTTATCTTTGCATCCTATTTTTCATAGTAAGTATTTTAACAGTAAAAACTCAAAATGATGAAGCAGAAAAAACATCGAAAGATTCCGGCACTGGCTGCTAGAACCACACTCGTGGCAGCGATGACCCTGATGGCATCCTGCTCCACCGATCATCACAGCCGTATCTGCTCCTGGCATCTGTCTGCCACCTCCTTCCTATGCGTAACACAGATGATGGTCTTATCGGCATACGAAGCAAAGAGGCGGTCGAAAAGGAGTTTCTCGGTTTCGGCATCCAGCGATGAGCTGATTTCATCCAACAACAGAATGTTACCTTGGCGCAAAAGACTGCGGGCTATGGCAATGCGCTGTGCCTGACCGCCACTCAAACGGGTGGCATGCTCTCCTATCTTCGTATCCATACCTGCCGGCAAACTGAAAACGAAATCGGCACAGGCTACATGAAGGGCTTCGGTAAGCTGCTCATCGGTAGCCACGGGATTGGCAAGAAGAAGATTATCGCGAATGGTTCCGCTCATCAGCGTATTACCCTGCTCTATATACACGATATGCGAACGCATGCCGGTTCCTTCTGTCTCTTTGCCCAGGGCATCATACAATACTATCCTTCCGCTATCGGGCTGGATGATACTCGACAGCAGACGCAGGATGGTGGTCTTGCCACAACCGGTTTCTCCTACTATCGCCACAGATGTGGCGGGACGGAAATCATAAGAGAAATGACTGACAACAACTTTCTTTCGCTCATCGGGATATGAATAACTCACATCCTGAAGACGGATGCCGCAAGCACGCTGCAAAGGGATAGAAGCATCTGCCTGCACCAGAGATTCCTCCTGCTCGGTATTTTCAATCTCTACCAACCGGTCTACACTCGCTGATGCATGAATCAGCTGGGGAATCATGCCCAAGAGCGACATGATAGGACTCTGTATCTGACCCACCAACTGCAGAAAGGCTGTCATCACACCAAAGGTTATCAACCCGTTCTTGAGTTGGATGGCACCATAGACAAAGGCTCCGAAATAGCCGTAACTGAAGGTGAAGGCAAGGAGCAGGCGGGATATCAACGTAAAACGGATTCTACGGCGGACCAGATGATGCAAGCGCTGCTGCATGCTGCCTACCCTACCGGAAACCGTGCTCTCTGCCTGCAAGGTCTTGATGGTGAGTTCATGTTCTACCGTCTCCTGAATCATCATCTGTATGCTGCTCTCCTCCTCACGTATCGCCAGCGTCATCTTCTTGAGTCGGCTGCCGAGATACTTGGCACAGACTGCAACCACCGGTGTCAACACCAGAAGACTCCATGCCAGAATGGAATCGATGGAACGCATCAGGAAGAAGGCACCGAAGAGCTGCACCAGGGTGACTACGATTGTGGGCAGGATATCCGTAACTACCGAAGAGGCTGATGAGAGATCGCGCTCCAAACGCTGGCTGATGTCGCCGGAAAGCATATCGGAAGCAGGCTTTCCGGAACCAGCCTCAGCCTGATGCTTAACAGCATAAAGTTTCCTGCCCAACACAAACCGGAAGAGGCGGCTACGCATATCATTCTGGAGGATAACCTCGGTGATGCCGGAAAGATAGAATACCAGCTGGCGAAGGGCTATCAATAAAGCGATGACTGAAAAAAGCACGATGGTTTCGCGCAGCACATTGCCACGCCAGATCACCACATCGATGAACCGGCGACACAGCCAGACGAGCCACAAACCTAATGCTACCTGCAGGAGACCGGCGATGATGCGCAACAGCAAACGTCCACGGACTGCAGACATCTGGCGGAAAAACCATAGTGCATACTTCCTCATACCAGTCCCTCTTTCTGCCACTGGGCAATAATCGCCTCGCAGTCTTTTTCTGCCTGAGCCATGACTACATCATACTCATCGCACAGAGCCTGAGCCAACGAAGCTACCGTAAATTCGCCCTGTTTTTCAGCCGTCTTCCAGAGAAAGGCGGCAGTTTCGTTGAGACTGATCAACTTGGTAAAGTCTACTGCCTGCATACCTTCGGCTGTTACCACATACTCACCGCAAATTTCGCGGAGCTTGAAATCGTTCTTGATCTTCATTGTATCTTGTTTTTTAGTTTTTATATGATAAACGGATATAGAGCTTGATTATTTTAAGCAAGACCCTACGCACAGGCCTCAACCTCTGCCATCTGCGCCAGTTTCTGAGCGCTTTCTGCGAGATGAGACTCTTGCGGCTGCCGTCGGGACAGATGACAGCATGCGCCTTCGCAATGACATCCTTGCGCAGGCAATGCTCCTTAAAACCGAGATTTCCATCGCCCGTCAGCACGATACGGCAATCATCTGCAGAAAAAGATGCGGGGGAAGCTGCTCCTGCAACAGGCTCTATCCCGATGATGCGATGCACCACCGGATAGCCTTCTTCTACCCTCGCCATCACAATATCGCCCACCTTCAACTCGCCTTCTACCGGATAGAATTCTACGCAATCTCTATCACCTACGATAAAGGGAAGCATGCTGGTTCCTTTGACCGGAAACTTGACAGGACGACCTTCACGGATGAATTGCTCGAGCGCGGCTATTGCCTTATATTTTGAATCGGATGTATTCATCTTTCTATTGTACGATTGGTTTTTACCCGACGGTTGGTTTTACAGACTGATGGTCTGACTGCAAAGGAGGGCTGCACCGGCATCAGGCAGACAGTCGAGCTGATAAAGCCGGGTAGCCCCGATCAGCTTCTCTATCGTTTGATGCTGGCCATCTGCAATTTCCTTCTCCCATGCCTTGCCGGAGACAGAAGTCTTGATAGACACATAAGACTCTATGACGGTCTGTTTTCTGATTTTATTCTCTGGTGCCTGGCGCAATTGGACAATTGCCCCTATCGGATATTCCTCGTTCTTATAGCAAGGTGTCTTTCCGCTCCAAGGCGAGCCACTCACCATGGGCGTTCCTTCGTGCGATATATATACCACCGGGTTATCATCATTGAGCAGTCGGGTGCCCCCGATATGTTTGAGCCACAATCCGGAATGCGTACTCTTGCCCGTTCCGCTCTTGCCCAGGAAGAGATAAGCCTTTCCATCCTTTACTATGGTAGAAGAATGAAACAGAAGTGTATCTCCGGCAGCCGAACGCATGGCATAGAGCAGCATCAGCGAGGTGTCAACGGTTGCCTTGAGGGATCCGAAAGCCGACTTCTGGCTGAAGGTGCCAGCAGGAACCAGAAGACTGGAATGCTGATAATCATGACCTGTAACCAATATCGATTTCATATCAGTCATTGCCATCAGGAACGCCTTCTGCTTCTCTCCCAGACTACCGCTGATAATGAGCTGTCCCTCCTCATCCTGTCTGCATTCCTCCTTGAAACCGGCAGGTTTCCTCAGTTCTTCCCCGCTTTCGTTCAAGGTAAGAGAGAAGGAGGTCAGGGCAGCAGATGCGACCTGTTCATCGCATTCAAACGCCTGATAAGCCTCCAGTAAAACAGCCATCATCTCCTGAGAGGAATCAGGATAAGAAAGGCTGAACCCGACATGGGCTACCTGATAATGCTTTATAATAGATTCCATTATTCTGTAATTTCATTTATGCTCCCTATAAGGAACGGTTCAAGTTTTTCATTACTGCAACAAAGGCTCAGAGGCCTCATTGTCTGCAATTTCGCAACAAAAATACGATTTTTATCTGAGAAAGCCAAATCTTTCTCTATCTTTCTTCAAATTACTGAAGTTTTGCAGATGGAAATCGGCGCACAAAAAAAAAGAGATGAAGCTAAATCTACGTTGCTCCATCTCTTTTTTATGATTTTATATTCAGTATCTTACTGCATATCGTAAACTACCTGCATGAGTTTCTTGCCCAGTTCATCAGCCTGCTCCATGGTAGAGGCCTCGCTATATACGCGGATGATAGGCTCGGTATTACTCTTGCGGAGGTGAACCCACTTGTCAGGGAAATCGAGCTTGACGCCATCGATATCTGTTACGGTGACATCCTTCTCCTTACCATACATCTCCTTAACCTTCACGAGGATAGCATCTACATCGGTAGATGGAGTCAGGTCGATGCGGTTCTTGGCAATGAAATAGTTAGGGAAGCTGGCACGGAGCTGGCTTACCTTGCAGCCCTTGTGAGCCAGACTGCTCAGGAAGAGGGCGATACCAACGAGGGCATCACGACCGTAATGGCTCTCTGGATAGATAACTCCACCATTGCCTTCACCACCGATAACAGCGTGAACATCCTTCATCTTGGTAGTTACATTCACCTCGCCTACAGCAGCTGCGGTGTACTTGCCACCATGCTTCTCTGTAACATCACGGAGGGCACGGGTAGATGAAAGGTTGCTGACGGTATTGCCTGGAGTCTTGCTCAACACGTAATCTGCCACACTTACCAAGGTATACTCTTCGCCAAACATCTTGCCATCTTCGCAGATGAAAGCCAGACGGTCAACATCAGGGTCTACAACGATACCCATATCGTAGCCACCCTTCTTCAACTCATCCATGATACCACCGAGGTTCTTCTCCAATGGCTCCGGATTATGAGCAAAGTCGCCTGTAGGCTCACCATTGAGGAAAGTATATGCTACACCGAGCGCATCGAGCAACTCTGGAAGAATAACGCCACCAACTGAGTTGATGGAATCTACACAAACCTTGAAGTGGGCATTCTTGATTGCTTCGACATCTACGAGCTTCAAAGCAAGTACGGAGTCGATATGGCGCTTATTGAAGGTATTGTCTTCAGTATATTTTCCGAGATGATCCACATCCGCATAGTCGAAGTCTTCCTTCTCAGCGATACCCAGCACCTCGTTACCATTAGCTGCTGTGAGGAACTCACCCTTCTCGTTGAGGAGCTTGAGGGCATTCCACTGGCGTGGGTTGTGAGAAGCTGTGATGATGATACCACCGGCGGCACCACTCATGGTAACAGCAAGTTCGGTGGTAGGAGTAGTAGCCAGACCGATGTTCAGCACATCGTAGCCCATGCCCATGAGGGTTCCACAAACCACATTTTTTACCATCTCGCCAGAGATGCGTGCATCACGGCCTACAACGATGGTATTACTCTCTGAAGCACCGCTACGGCGAATGAAGGTAGCGTATGCTGAAGTGAACTTTACGATATCGAGCGGATTCAAAGTATCGCCCGCTGGACCGCCGATAGTACCGCGGATACCAGAAATTGACTTAATCAGTGTCATAAATATATCTCTTTTTATGTTTATCTTCCTTTCTGCAGAGTCATGTCGTAGACACATGCCTGCACACTGCCCGATGCCGATGTGGTACCGTAAGAGTGAGGTACGAGCAGGCGAACATGAGCGATGCGTTCATCATCAGTCTTCGGTCTGCCTATCTTAATCCAGGTGAATGGTATGAGCCAACCGCTAGGCACGGTAGAACTTACACTGCCATAATTGGATGAATTATATGTATTGGCCATCAGACTGGCTTTAGGATCGACAAAAGAACCGGTGAATGTACCGGAAGTATTGGTAACGCTTATCTTATCTATATAATAGGAATAAGCAGGAACTTTGTTTGAAAGCGTGAGACACTTATCGCTCATTTCTGCAGCATACGAAAGGTTATACTCATCAAAGCGGACCAATACATCTACCGAAGTACCTTTCTTGATATAGTCGCCACATCCCTGGTCAATCACCTGCATGTAGATACCGTTACTGTTGAAAAGTACCCATTCGTTGTTGTTCTTTGCTGTATCCGTCAGTTTTTCATTATTTTTCCAACGTCTGTTGAACTCATCCTCAGAGATGACCTTAATATTTTCCTTACGCAAGAAAGAGCTGATAGAATCGAGCTCTCTGTCGCGCATGTCCTTATAAGTCTCACTATCATTGCATGCGGCAAATGAGAAAACAGCCGCGAAAGCAATCATTGCAAACAAAAATTTCTTCATTCTTCTTTTTAAAATCTGATTTATTGGGCAAAGGTACAAAAAAGATAAGACAACACCGAGAGGAATAGGTTGATTTTATTATTATTTATCACTTATTATCATCCTATTGCCTCAAAACGGGGTTGTTTTCTGTCTTTTTCGTCATTTCTAAGGAAAAAAACGGCTACTTCAGCATATCGGCGTATGCCAGGATAGCCTTCAATGCTATCTGCTCTGCCTCCTGTATACTGCAAAGTAATTTGCCGCCAGAAGCATTGCGATGACCGCCACCATTGAAGAACTCGGCTGCCATCTTATTACATGGGAAATCGTCTACCGAACGGAGACTTACCAATATGCGATTGTCTATATCTGTATCTTCACGAAGAGAAATGGAGAGTTTGTGTCCCTTGATGGTAAGAGGCACGTTCACCAGTCCTTCCAGGTCGCCCTTGATAAAGTCATACTTCTTCAACTCTTTACGGGTCACGGTATAGAAACTGGCATGAAGGCCCTCTATTACCTGCAACTTTTCATTCATCAGATAGCCACGGAACCGGACTGCCGGAATGCGGGCATTATTGAAGACATTGCGGTAAATCTTATCCTTGTCGATGTTCTTGGTAAGCAGCAAGCAGATGATGTAATAGATATAAGGCTGGGTAGAATTATAGGTGAAACCGCCCGTATCGGTCATCATGCCGCAATAGATGCAGGTAGCCCAGGTCTGATCCATCTGTGGGAAACCTCCCAACTGCCAGACTACACGGAATACCAGGTCGCTGGCACTGCTGGCATGTGGCTGCGAAACCAGCAGCTTAGCCTCAAGATTAGGAGCCAGATGGTGGTCGATGATGACACGCTGAGTCTTGCAACCCAACAATACATGGTCCATCTCATCAAGACGTCCCTCACTGCTAAAGTCAACACAGCATACCAGGTCGGCTTCATCGAAAGCTCGCTGCACCAGTTCAGGCTGTCTGTCATATCGCAGGATACCGGCAGCTCCAGGCAACCAGGAAATAGAATCCGGTATCATGTCCGGCACACAAATGTCAACTTTCTTGCCCAAAGAGCGAAGATAGCCAGCCCATCCCAAAGAAGAGCCGACGGCATCACCGTCTGGCGACTTATGTGCACAGACGACAATACGATGAGAAGCCGCTATCGTCTCTCGGAGAATAGCGGCTTCCTGATCTGTCAATATATTAATGTTTATATCCATCTCATTAAATTAGAAGAGCTTGTTTGGATAAACACCCTCATCGATAAGATGCTGGATCTTATCAACAACACTCTGGCGGTCGGCTGCATAAGTTACACCAAACCACTTGCTGGTAGTATCGAGCACCTTAACGGTAGCTGTACCCTCATTGATGAGCTTGTTGACCATCAATGGGATGAAGAACTCAGCCTTCTTGTTTTCCATATTCTTAGGATCACTCAAGAACTCCTTGAAGTACTCCTCACTATGCTGGAAGTAATCAGGTGTGAAGCCCCAAACGTTCATGGAAACAGGAGTATTGTCACCAACAGCAACCCACTCGCCCTGCTCGTCCTTGTAAGATACCTTACCGTCGATACGCATAATCTCGGTACGCTCTACACAGGTTGTCAAGTTCTCATCAGCATCCTTAGAGCAGATGCCGCGAGCTACGGTACCATTCTCACTCAAGGTATTACCTACACGGAAACCTACCATGGCGTAACGGTTCTTGCTGCCCTCTGGAAGTTCAGAGAGGAACTTGCCGATTACCATGAAGCAATCGCGGTTGTAGAAGTCATCGCAGTTGATTACGCAGAAAGGTTCCTTGATGATATCCTTTGCCATCAGGACAGCATGGTTTGTACCCCATGGTTTCTCACGACCTTCTGGAACTGAGAATCCCTCTGGGAGATCATCCAATGCCTGGAAGCAAAGTTCTGCAGGAATATGGCCCTCATACTTTGAAAGAATCTTCTCACGGAACTGATCTTCGAAGTCCTTGCGGATAACGAATACGATCTTTCCGAAACCAGCCTGAATAGCATCATAGATGCTGTAGTCCATGATAGTCTCACCATTAGGACCCAGACCATCAAGCTGTTTCAAACCACCATAACGGCTACCCATACCGGCAGCCAAAAGCAATAACGTAGGTTTCATTTTGTCTATACTTTTATTTATTAATAGTTGATAGTTATTTATAAAATAACGATGCAAAAGTAACAAAAAAAATGCAGTTAACCGCAAGTTTTCCTACTTTTTTTTGATTAATATCAATTTTTGTCCTTTTATGCACTATCTGTAACACATATCAGACTTATTTCCGGACACATCTCCCAGGCTAAACCTAGAAAGGATAACCCACAGCGAAATGCAGACTCTGGGCATCCTTGAACCGACGGATGTTATAGATGCCATTCTTGCCGGTATCGTAAGGAACATGCAGACCGATACCCCAGTCGACACGTATCACAAACATACCCATGTCATAACGCACACCGACACCGGTGCCTACCGCCAGCTGCCGGAAAAACTTGTCTACATCAAACTTGCCGAGCGGACTATACTCATGGTTGCGTAAGGTCCACACATTACCTGCATCCAGGAAAAGGGCTCCATAGAGATCGCCCCATACCTTCTGACGGTATTCCAGATTCATCAGATACTTGATGTCGCCCGTCTGGTCGATATACGAATACTTGCTGTTGGTAGGCTGGTATCTGCCCGGTCCGATGCTTCTCACATTAAAGGCTCGCACACTGTTGGCACCACCGATATAGAACTGCTCATAATAAGGAGCATTCTCGGCATTGCCATAACTCCAGATAATGCCGGCATTGACATGTCCCACCAGCGTACCATCCTGGGTGATACGCCAATATTTCACGAAATCTGTCTCCAGTTTCAGAAACTGAGCAAACGGATTCTTGAACATCTTCTTGTCTTTCTCGTTCCATCCCTTTCCGGCCGCCATGTAACCGAGCGAAAGGATATTGGCTGCCTCGCTGATGGTGGTTGACCAGGTGATAGGATGGCGGTAACGGCGCGGACTGCGATAAGTATAGGTATAACTCATCTTAGGCACAAACTGGTCGCGCATCGATATCTGAAGATAAGGATGCAGGGCGAGGATGCTATCGAAAGCGGCTGTGCGGCTGTTCATAAACTCATAAGAGAGAATCAGCGGGCTGAAAGAATGCTGATGCTGGTAAGAGGTAGACCACGCATAGGTTAACTCGCCCGCTGCCACATGACGTCGGAAATAGCTGGCTCTGTTCAGCACATTCATCGAAGCCTTGATGGTAGTAGTTGGCACACCCCGATATTTGGTAGGCATATGCCCGGCACGGTATCTGCGCTCATTCTGCTCCATCGTTCTGAACATATTCCAAGGCGTGATGATGCGAGGGAACTCTACGGAAACATCCGATCCGTATTCATAGGAATTGATGCGGGTAGAACCTCCACCAGCCTGACTGATGGTTTGCCACTCATGCGAACCATGCAGGTTGACAGTAAGTTTCTCGCCTCCATGAAAAGCATTGCGCTTGGTAAGACCCACTACCAACTCCGGTCCTACTCTACCGGTCGTTTTGCCGCGGGCATTTGCCTCGACATAGAAATCGTATGGCTTGTCGAATACCAGGTCGATATTGGCATCCAAGGTATCACGATATACTACATTGCCCAGACTGTCTAGGGTCTGCACCGAACGGGGAGAGAACTGGATGCTGGAATAGCTGAAGAGTCCCATCTCCTGAAGTCCGGTCTTGGCACGCTCCTCGGTACGTACCCGATACAGTTCACGGGGACGCAGGCGCAGACTCTGCAAAACGATGCCCGGACGTATCGGCATCTTTCTTCCATTATAATGGAAACTCAGATAGCTGCGCACAAAGGAATCCTTCAACTCCTCCATATACTGCTTTCTGAAATTAACATGAATCTTTCCGATATACCACTGGCGGGTAGCCCTATCGTCCACGCTGTCTGCCATCATCAGCCGCAACTGCACCTTGCCGGGCACATTCACGGTATCGGCAAGATAAGAAGCATAACTGTTCTGATAGAAATAATAGCCCCTGTTGCGGAACAGACGGGTGATACGCTGACGTTCCGATTCCATGTTGGCGACATTGAAAGGACTCCCCTTCCGTATGAGCGCCTTGTTCATGGAAGCATCTATAAACTGCTTGCTCTTGGCTGGGAAGTTGAGATAAGCCATAGAATCAAGCGTCCAGAGATGACCGAAGTCTACCTGATAGGCAACCTTCGCCTTCTTCGGATTGCTCTGTGTCAGCACATCATAAGTCACCTTACCGTTAAAATAGCCATATTTATCGAGCTGATGCTCGGCTACCTGGGCACGGAGTTGCGGATTCACATTCGCCATCAGCTTAGGTTTGGAACCGAATACCTTGGTTATCCACTTAGCCAGTGCTCCATCCGACTGAGAGAAAGCATTCCATATCCACAGGCGCACAGGGAACGGTGTGCGGTAATAGCTGCTCCCAAACAAGGCACCGTTCGGAGCCGAAGCCAGGGCATACTCCATCTCGGTGATGGTAGAATCAGCATAAGTTCCCTTCTCGTAGTTCTTATACTCGATAGGTACCAGACCCGTAAACAGCTGCTCATCTTCTTTCAGCGCACTGGTTGAAGAGCAACCCGTTATGAGCTGCCCCGACAACATCAGCAATGCTGCCACATATATAATAAGGTATAACCTGTTCTGCTGTTTCATATCGCTCATTACTTTTCGTTAAGTTTCAATGGGTCAAAGTCCTTTGTTTTGGCTTTCTCCATCGTATCCTTCTTCTCATTCGTATGCTTCTTCACCGCAGGATCCTTCTCCATTGGGGCTGCAGGAATCTGCTGCTTATCTGTCTTGAAACGGAAGATATCCTTGAAATGCTGCAGTTTTCTCTGCCATTTGAAACCGACACCGTACTCACCTATCAAACCTTCGAGCCAATCGTAGGTATTGTTGTTGTAGAAGGCACGGATATACTGGCTCGCACCTTCGTTGAGACGGTACTGCAATTCGATATTGTTGAAGAATGCATCATCATTGTTGGCTGCATTCTCCACTTCTGCACCGGTAGAAACCTTGCCGCCCACACTGAAACTCAAGCGGTTGTTGAAGAACCGCTTGGCAAACTTAAAGTTGTAATCGGTGTGCATGGCACCTGCTGCATTGGTGGAGTTATCTACCGACATACCGACATCCACACCCACAGAACGCATCGCTGAACCTGCAATATTATTGATCTCTGAGTTGAGGAATGAGGTCAAGGCACTGTTCATGGAGAACGAATTGGTATTTCCGTTGGCAAGATACATGCCCGAAGCCAGCATCGTAATGGCTATCTTACCCCGCTCTTCAATACTCATCGTGTTCAGTTCATCCTGCAAGGTGGCATCGTTTGGTGAGGAAACGATAAACTGGATGCCTGGCTTATTCAATGTCTGAGAGAGTTTTACGCCACAAATGAAATCCACCGAGCGGCCGGTTCCCTGTCCCTCGTTTACCGTTGTCCTGACATTCTCTGTTGCCGTGATGTTCAGGGTCGGGTTGAACGGATCGCCGTTAAACTCTATGTAGCTGCCGTCCTGGATATCAAACGTCTTGAGCGGAATGATAGGCAGCGAATATTTCATCTTGCCATTATTTAGGGTATACTTGCCCGTGATGCCGATGCCATCAACCGAATTGTAAGTCATCGTCAGATTACCACCGCCCATCAGGTCGATGTAGTTGGTCTGGTCGGCATTCAAAGCACAGAGGATATGAGCCGACTCATCTATCGACATGCCCAACATCATGTTCAATCCTTCCAGTGCCGGACGCTCGACAACGACAGGCTTTCCACTCTTGAAATTCGTAAACTTCACCAGCTCATCGAGCTGCGTATCAGTAGTCAGTTCCGATTCTTTCAGCACATACGTCATATCCGTATTGCCGAGGACATCCAGCTTACCCTGCATCTTCAGATTGCTTACCGGTCCGCGCATCGCTCCAAAGAAGTTGACATACGCCTTGCCGAAAGCCTCGGAACGGGCATTCTCCTTGGCATCAATCAGCAGGAAGTTCTGTGCTCTCATCCGGATATCGAGCATCATCTTCTCTATATTCGTAAAGTCGAGACTGCCCTGGATATTGAGCGGACTCTCATTGTTGGCATACATCATGAAGTTTTCGAAGAGCAACTTGCTGTCTATGATACGGACAGGATCGTTGGCAAAACGCATCGTGATGCCATACGGCACACTGACGAGATAAGCCGAATCCAGATATACTTCGCCCTCTACATCCAACTGGCTCAAGGCTCCCTTCAAACTCAGTTTTCCTTCGCCATATCCCTTCAGACCCATAATCTGGTCAGGAACAAAACCGTTGACAAAATGCAGAGGCAACTTCTCCATACCCACTTCGGCATCGAGATAACCGTTTCCTTCCGACTTGTAAGTACCCTTTACGGTAGCTACTTCTTCACCCTCATAATTGAGGAAACCATCTACATAATGAGAACCGTCGCTCTTTGGCATATAAACGAATTCAGTACCGACATCTCCCATCGGACACTTTTCGTAAACCATATTGTCGATGTTCAGATTAGAAGAAACCGAGAGTTCATCCTTGGTCTGGATAATATGGAAGTCGCCGTCAAGAATACCCGAGATGTCAGGCATATAAGGAATCACGCTGAGCACTTTATCCAGATTAAACTGGCTCATGCTCACCGTAAGATCCTGCAGCGCTTCTTCGTTTTCATCATTGCTGTATATACGGATACCCATTCCGTTGGCTGCCTTCAGACTCAGATTGGCAGAAACACGGTCGTCATTGCCCAACATCAGATAGTTGTCATCGTTGGCAGTAAACTTCTTGTAACCCAGAACAGGATGGGTATCGATGAGCGAAATCTTCACGCCGTTTTCCAGCAACAGCGCCTCCAGACCCACATCTACACCCAATCTGTTTTTGGCATCATAGATGCGGGCATCGATATTGGAACCCTTCTCCTGCAGTTCGCCCTCTACCTGTGCCCGGAACACATACTGAGGATTATGCTTATTGTTCTGAACACGTGCTGCATAGCGGATGGTATCGCCCTCAGTCTTCACCAAGGCACGGATCGTATCCAACTGCATGCCACTCGCTACCAGTGAATCGATGTTGAGATAACCATTGACACCTGTTACAGGCGACATGGTCATCTTCATATCCACCGTCTTGAAATCATAACCACAGTAAGCGATGAAACGGGAAATGAAATTATCCTTTCCTGTGGTAAGATAAACATGACCGAAAGGAAACTGACTGCGAATCTTCACCTGGTCGATATGATGGTTCCTAAGCTGATGAGCCAATTCTTTCTGCAATCCGGCAAAACGGCTCATCAACTGCTTATAGCCTCCGTGTACATCCATGTTGAGATGGAAGTCGCCGCAATCGATGACTGCGTGCGTGGTATCTCTGCGGGTAAAGACATCGGCGTCAACACCCACCGGACGGTAATTCTTTTTTGCCGTACGAACCGTAATATCACTCATCGAAGCCATGATGTCGTGACTGTCCTTCAGGTCGGACCTGATATCCATGTGACCGCAGAGCGACAGGCGCATCGGTGCCTTCGTTACCTCTAACGAATAAAGATTCACATCGCGGACATCTGCCACCAGGGTAGCCTCCAGTTTCTTGGAATTCGTAAGTGCATCAAGGCTGACAAGCCCCGTAAGATACTGGTTCTTGCTGTCGATATCGGCATGCACCTTACCATTAGCAACGTGAGCCACTGCCAATACATGATCCAGTTTGTATTTGCCATACTGAATCTGGTTTACCTGTGCCTTAGCCTGTAATCGGGTACGCGGAGAAAGGAAATCGGTTCCCACTCCCTTCGCCTGCAATGAGCCGGTGAAAGAATGCAAATCCTGTTTTGGCAGGAAATGCTTTGCCTGGATGTTGTGCGCCTGAATCTTAGCTTGATAAGCCAGACGGTTCATATCGATACTGCCGTCTTTCCGGGTCTTCGCATCTACCTTGGCATCTACCATCATCCTGCCACGACCTTCGGTAATGGCGAGTCGGGTAGCATATCTGGAGCCGTCTGCCTGAATATTTCCTCGGATTCCGATACCGCTAGGCACACGTATCTCCTGCATCAGAGAAGGGTCAAGCATGGCGGTAATGAAATCCAAATGATAGGTACAGGCGTTCAGATCTACATTTGCCTTCAGACGGTTCAGATCCGTCAGGTTACCCAATTTTCCATCAGCACTCAGTTCGAAGGCTGTAGGCAGCGACAGTTTCAAGCCCGAGAAAGATGCCTGCTGCATATTTCCCTTGAACGATCCTTCTATCTTCATCGGATAGAAAGGCCATTTCTTCTTCATGGCGCTTGGGAAGGCATCGCCTGCAAAGAGGAACAGGTCTGAACGGCCCAAAGCTCCCTTCAGCTGTGCCATCAACTTGCCAGGTTGCACCTCATCAAAGGCATTCATATCCATATCCACCGTTGCCTGCAATTGGGAGTATGGGGTACGGAGACATATATCAGGCAACTGCAGTTTCACGGAATCCATCACGAATCTGCCATAGAGCTGGTCTACCTGCAAACCGCTTTTCTCCTTAAACTGAGCTTCACGAATCTTGACATCTATCTTCGAATCGCAATAATAGAAAGAGTCTGCCTTTAAAGTCAGGGCCGACAGGGCGATATGGTTAAAGTCCATGCCCGATACCGGACGGATATAGTTCTGGTCATAGTTCACCTTGCCATTCTTCCAGTCAAGATGACCTATCTGATAAAGTCCTTTATAAAGGTCGAGATAGGTAGTCTGCGCCACCGCATCTCCAAAATAAGCATTCACCTGGAGGGTATCTCCAGGCATGTGTAATACGAAATCAGTGTTCTTCAGTTTCAGTTTTTCGATATTCACCTTCCAGAAATTGGTACTAGGCGTAGTATCCGGCGGCACAGTATCGCTCAGTTCTACCGAGAGTCGGGCATCAGCCAACAGGGCATGATTCACCCTCACCTTCTCCTTACCGAGGTCAATGCCATGAGCCTTCAGGCGCAGATTACCTACATTGCCCTTGATTCTGGCTTCGTGAATAAAATTCGTGGTATTCACCTTCATCTGGGTGAAATTGAGTTCATCCACCATGACTTGACTTTCGAAAAGAGGCAACAATTGTACGTCTACCACCATCTTCTGGATGTCGGCAACGGTATCTCTCTTATTTCTTAAAGCCAAGTTTGGGGAATTCTTGAGTGAGTCGATTGGCTGAAGTACCTTTACGCCTTCCACTCCCAGTTTCAGAGGGAAGACGAGGCGTACTTGCTTTACCGAAATATCCATACCCGTCGACTCAGAGGCATAAGCAGCCACTTGCTTTACCGCCCAATTCTGAACAGGTGGCAGATAAAGCAGAATGGATAACAACAAGATGAGCACCAATGGAGTCAACACCGTGATTCCTGCCCATTTCGCATACCTCTTCATAAGCATGGATTTTTGAGTTAGGGTGCAATAGCCCGCCAAAGATTATCATCCGGCAGCGGAGCCTCTGCTACGATTGTTTCTTTAGACACAGGATGAACAAATTCTACTCTGTGTGAAAGGAGAGAAATACTGCCATCTGCATTGCTACGTGGAGAACCGTATTTCAGATCTCCCTTGATAGGACATCCCATCTTGGCAAGCTGGCATCTTATCTGATGATGACGACCCGTCATCAAGTTCACCTCCAGAAGTGTATAATGGTCTGTATGACCTATCACCTTATACTTCAATATCGCTTTCTTCGAGTTTTTCACCTCATGGTCGTAAGCATAGCTCTTATTCTGCTTTTCATTTCTTACTATCCAATGAGTGAGCGTAGCCTCAGGGTCCTTTGGCATGTTCTTCACGATTGCCCAATAGCTTTTGTGAACTTCGCCATCCCGGAACATATTGTTCAGACGGCTCAATGCCTTAGAAGTCTTGGCAAATACGACCAAACCCGAAACAGGACGGTCAAGGCGATGCACCACACCGAGAAATACATTTCCCGGCTTGTGATACTTCTCCTTGATGTACTGTTTCACAGTCTCCGAGAGAGGTTCGTCGCCGGTCTTGTCGCCCTGCACGATTTCGCCACTTCTCTTAGAGACTATGATTATATGGTTGTCTTCGTAAACTACCTGCATGTTTTATCAATAAAACGATTGCCGAGAGATTACATGTTCATACCACCGTCGATCTGAATAACCTGACCGCTTACATAGCTAGACAAGTCGGAAGCGAGGAAGAGGCAAACATTTGCGATATCCTCAGTCTGACCACCACGACGCAATGGAATCTTCTTCATCCAGTCCTTGCGGATTTCCTCAGGCAACTGTGCAGTCATTGCAGTCTCGATAAAACCAGGAGCTACCGCATTAGCACGTACGCCCTTAGGACCCAACTCCTGAGCGATAGACTTAGCCAAAGCAATCATACCAGCCTTAGAAGCTGCATAGTTGCACTGACCTGCATTACCATGAACACCTACTACAGAAGCCATGTTGATGATAGAACCACCACGCTGACGAAGCATGATTGGAGAGCAAGCATGAATGAAGTTGAAGGCTGACTTCAAGTTTACATTCAAAACAGCATCCCACTGAGCCTCGCTCATACGGAGCATCAAACCGTCCTTGGTGATACCTGCATTGTTAACCAGGATATCGATAGAACCGAAGTCCTCATGAATCTGCTTAACTGTCTTCTGTGTCTCCTCGAAATCTGCTGCATTACCAGCATAAGCACGACAGGTTACACCAAGAGCCTCAATCTCCTTACGAGTAGCTTCCAAACCGGCAGCCATATCGTCGTTGAGTACGAGGTCTGTAAATGCGATGTTAGCGCCCTCAGAGGCGAACTTCATAGCGACAGCCTTACCGATGCCGCGAGCAGCACCTGTTACAAGGGCTGTTTTACCACTTAATAATCCCATTTCTTTCTTATTTAATTAATTATCAATTAGTTACGTATTTACTATCTTTTATTTAGAGTTTCAAGCCCGACTTTCCCAAGGCACCATAAACCACCTTGGCAACCAGAGGTTTGCTCGACTCCACATTCATGCCATGGCCCAAACGTCCATAGATAAATGGAACCTCGAGACCTTTGATACAATAGTGAGTAATATCGGCCACCAGATCGATGTTATCAATATCAAACTCACCATCTTCTCTTCCTTCGGCATAAATTCTTCTGAGAATCTCTATTTCATCTTCATCGAAGTTCTTTCTTGCCTTCTCAACCATCCAGATATTCCGGAAGAACTCAGCACGGAGGTTACCGTTTCTTACAACCGTTTCCTTGATCATACTGAGGTGAGTATAGATAAGCTCGATGATTTTATCCTGTGGACGCATCTTGCAATTAGCAACCTCGTCCAACTTGTCCGAAAGACGCTCCAACTCTGATTCTATCACCGCGTAATAGACATCCTCCTTCCTACTGAAATAAGTATAAAGCGTACGTCTTCCCTTACCAGAAGCTACAGCAATATCATTCATTGTAGTATTTGCTATACCATTCTTGGCAAAGAGTTGTCGTGCGACATCTACCAGTTTTTGTCTTGTTTTGGATACTGACATATTGAAGCCCTTCCTTTTTTATTAATTGCACATAAAAATATTATTGTGCAAAAGTAGCACTTTAATTCGAATTAAACAAATATTTAATGTTAAATTAATAAATTAGGGCACAAAAAAATCGGATAAGATGTTGTTCACCAACTTCTTACCCGATCATTGTTGCGGCGGCAGGACTCGAACATGCGACCTCCAGGTTATGAGCCTGGCGAGCTACCAACTGCTCCACACCGCGATATAATCAACTCATTTCTGAATTGCGAGTGCAAAGGTACGACTTTTTTCCGACCCCACCAAACATTTTGTCAGAAATCTGCATATATTTAACAGTTATTAAACAGAATAGCAACAAAACGTACATAAAAGAGGCGAAAACGAGTAAAAAGCAAGCCCGATTGCTCTTTTTCAGAACAATCGGGCCTTATGGAAAAAGAATTACTTTTTCAAAAGTTTCATTACCTTCTCGAAATATCTCTGAGTACGCTTCTTACTGAAATGATTACCGCCATTCCATGAACGGATTGCGTGCTCGATACTATTAAGAGGATTGTAGACACTCTGAATCAATAGAAACATTTCTTTAGATTTAGCTACATTATATCTATCAGCCAAAGTGTAGCGCTTCTTCGATTTCTTGCGCTTCAGAATATTATTACATTCTGCTACTAAAATTGGAGTGATCTGCATCACACCTACAGAGTTACCGCTCTTAGCTTTCGGATCACCCTTACTCTCTACCTGAATGATAGCGTCCATCACTGGAGTCCAGTCCATCTCGCTGGTAGAGGATACATTTCCTGATGTTGCAGCCGACGCTGCATGAATTTCTAATGTCAGCATTAACATGCTAACTAATACCATTGTTATTCTCTTCATATTAATTGTTTTATGGAACCTGAAAAGCTGAAATACAACATCAGAGATTTCGCGGTGGCAACTTGTGAGAAAAAGAAAGGCTGCTCACCTCAGTCCCGTTAGATACCTTAATGGATACCTTCTCACACAACAAAAAGCACAAGATACTGGTATCCTTATTCTTATCGTTTGCAAAGATACAAAAAAAAAACGAATTATGCAAGTAATCAGCTGATTATCAGCGCATTTTTACGTAATTAAACACTTAGTAACACTTAGGTTTGATATAAATCAATATAAAGGTAAAAGAGTAAAAAGGTAAAAGGAACTATAAAAGGTAAAAGGAGCAGTGGGAAAACAAAAAAGCCTCAGAAATCTTTCGAAATCTGAGGCTCTTGATAAAAGGAGGCGGCTACCTACTCTCCCGCATTGCATTGCAGTACCATCGGCGCAAGT
>JAJWOH010000168.1:0-5615 GCA_021635485.1 Segatella copri
GCCGTCATATCATGGGATGGATTAAGCGTTGCGAGCCCCTCTGGAACGAGCTGCAGCGTTTAGGCTACCAGGAGCATAGCCAGTATTTCCCTCCCCGCCAGGTATTCACCATCTTCGAATACCTGGGCGAGCCGGGGGCATAATAGCAATCAGCAAGACGCCCTGACGCCCTGTAAGGGCAGAAGCTCCTAGCCCAGGGCAGCGCCCTGGGTATAATGGCAATCAGCAAGACGCCCTGTAAGGGCAAAAGCTTTATATTTTGCCTGGAGTTTTAAAGCTTTTGCCCTTACAGGGCGACAGGCTAACGCCCGTAATAACCCAGGGCGATGCCCTGGGCTAGGAGCTTCTGCCCTTTCAGGGCGTATTGGATGTGACTTTCCCTTCGGCCGGTGACCGTTGGTTCAGGGCGTGTGGGTAATTTCAACCGTACAGGTCGATATTTTTTCGCTATTCCGAAACACAACGAACAGACATTGCTATAGAACGGCTATTTGTATTCTTCTTCCGTACTCCATTTGATTTTGATATCGTGAGATTATATACCTTTCCTGCTTCAAACTTAAGATTCTTTATTTTTTCAGAAGCATCAATCAGATGACTATCATAATCCCACATCTGGAGTCCCGTAATATTTTCCGGCAAGATAAATACAGTAACAGAATTATTATTCTTCAGTTCTTCGTCTGCTTCGTATCCATTGTATGGATATTTATAAAAGGTAGCATAAATAGGCGTTTTATCATCAATTTCCCAAGCAGGGACTCCACCAATGGTGTAATCGAAATGGCCAGCTTTGTAACCCGAGACTTTAACTGTTCCGATTTTACCCAAAGAGCTGTCTAAAATAATTTTCACCTTAGCCAAGGCATGCACCATCCAGATCCCTACGATATCTTTACTTGCACAATCACGATTGGTAGCTAAGCCATACAACAGATCTTGTGTCAAAGGATTTTCATAAGTCATCCTCTGATTTACTCCCGTATAGTGAACAGAGTTGTATGGATAACTGGCAAAAAAATCTATCGTTCCCTTTTTAGGCCAGAAACGCTTGGGTGAATAATTCCAGTCTTTACCATTATATACTACTTTCTGACCTGTCGACTGATTGCCTTCCTGATACATAAACAACTTCTGATCCTTCTCAGCCGCACCTGAATAAGGTTTATGAAAACCGAAAATCTGAATCTCGTCACCTCCGACAAATTGCGTTTTATCATTCGAGCGAGAATTGTGAATTTCCTTCCAATCTGATTGCACAGAAAACTCAATAGGCTGACCTGATACAGGAATAGCATCCTCCACTTGATTGGTACAGGCTGCACCCATCAAGACAAAGAAAATCATCCATAACTTACTATAAATATTCCGCTTCATATTCCAGATTATCCTTATTAAATCGTTATTCCACCTGTCACCTCATCCCTCTTCTTGCCATCAACCGTTACGCTGAAATCGACAGGATCAAGTGAAAGTTTCAAATGAAAGACATACGCTTTTCCTTCTTCAAACGTAAAAGACCGATTAGAATCTCCTGGCTTACAAAGAACATCTAGCAGATTTTTCTTTACCGTCACCGTTTCCTCAAATTTTCCCTGCTGTACCGTATAAGTTATCGCTAGATAAAACGGTTCGTTCTTCGTCTGAGGGATTATAAAGATATAAGAATCCTTATCATTTGTTACTTTATTTTTATTTTCTAGATTGGGTAACTGAGGAGGTGCACTTAACCTATATACGATACTATCTTTTTTATCGTTATCGTTATCTGGTATGTCAGCTTTTTTGCCTTCTGGTGTCCAAGTATAATGCCATTTAACACCATTATCGTCGAGAATCCAAGCTCCCGTATTAAGATTCAGATAGCCCTGCATAACAAAGACGCCTTTAAAGTCTGAGACGCCATATAGTCTCACCCTTTGAACTTTTATAACTGTACCATCTTCTAATTTCGGAGCTGTGATATCAAAGCTCAAACGAGCCAAAGCATGATGAAATTGAAATTTCACTTTACTACCAGGAGATGTTGGTGCTTTTTGACCTGTTTTTTGGGCCCATATCAAATCTATAGGATTTTTGTTAGAAGGAAACAGTATATAAGTATCTGGACTATTACTATCAGCTTTGTAGGCCAGATTATCAGGTAGGCCGCCCATTTCTACGAATGAAACATAACGCGCAAAGGCATAGAAATCCACAGTTCCACTACTTGGCCAAAATCGGATATGGTCATATCCCCAATGATCTTTTCTCCAGGTTACGTGTTCTTTATCCATCAGATGAGTATTGCCGTATCTTGCAAAGACACCAAATCCGGCGTTCCATTCCCCACTTTTGAGAAAATCAATATCGGTTACATCAGAACGGGTTGAAGCATCCCGACCTACATAAGCATCAAAGTTGATTTCAGAAGATGAAGAAGATGAAGTTTCTTCCACACCTTCGCCGGCACAGCCAGATAATACCAGCTGTGCTATCAAAACATAAAAGGCTAAACGAAGAAACTTCATCTTATGATAATTTATTAAATTCATTATTTTTATCTCTCCCAAGGATTCTCATTGGAACCGATAGTGATATCTTGATCTGTTCCCCAACCATCAACACCAGCATCAATACCAACATTAACATCGAATTCGATTGGAAGACCAACGGTCAAGTTAAGATTATATGCCGTACCCTGCAAGAAATTCGTTGTAAGTCGCTTATAAACCTTATTTGTAATTGATGTCTGTGTACCTTTCTTATAGGTTACCTCGTACTCTACGATAACATAAAGTTTATCTGGATTATCTATCTGCTGTCCTGATGCATCTTGTATTTTTTCAGGGAAATTCTGTGGAATTACAAACAAATAATCTTTATCCTTTTCTATGTTACTACCAGGATGAGATGCAGTTGAACTTTTTACCTGATAATCTCCAGAGAACCAATTAAATTTCTGTTGGCCAGTTTGACCTGACCAAAGTTTTGCATCTTTATTTGCCTTAGACAAATCTATAGTTCCCGATTCATAGAAAGCACCCTTTGTTTCATCAGGAGATCCTGCCAATGTTATCTTTTTCAATGTAAAAGTTACATCATCAGAAGAATAATCTCCAGTTAACTTTACAGTATAACCAAGTCTAGACAAGCATGATGAAATTGAAATTTCACTTTCTCTTTTGCACTAGTGATATTTGCTGTTATCTGATGATTCATATCATTAGTCCACAACAAATCTTTCTGTTTAGCAATATCTTTGTCTACAATAAAATTATTAATCTTAGAACCATCAGTTAACGTTGTGCTTTTATCATAAGGAGCATACGCCAAGAAATCAATATGACCATCTGATGGCCAAAACTTAAGAGGAGAATATGTCCACTTTGAATTTTTATAAGTTACCTGCTGATTGTTGAACAAATTAGCATTAAAAGACTGCTCTGTTTCAGAGCTATGCTCTGTAGTATTATGGTAACCAAACACACCAAAACCATCAGTCTGAAGATTACCTATCTTCACCTCGCTACCACGTGTACCATTTACAGCAACTGCACTTCTTCCCAAATAGCCATCAAAGCTGATAGCCTCATTCTTAGAAGAATTGTCTGAAAAACTATCCAAGTCATCGCTTGAACAACTTACCAATGTCAACGCTGCCATTGCAGCAATACCCATAACAAATTTCTTATCCATATCTTTTTGGATTTTAAAATTAAACTAATCTATTATTACTCTTTTACTATTTTTATCTGATTCTTATCGCTTTTTCTACAGTTCCATATCAATATCCTCAGGTTTACCCCAATCCTTGACCGTGACGTCAAAACCGCCAGAACTTCCTTCCGAAGGCTTCACATCAGGTAAAGGTATCGGCAACTCAACATCAACATGGAGAGAAGAAAAATAACCTAACTCCGATGAATTTTCATCTTCCTGAAACTTATCTCCTACCGCAAACTGATAATCTACCTGCTTCTTCTTGTCTATCAACAAAGCTGAAAAAGACAGCTTATTGTTTTCGGCATCAAGATGGGCAGTTTCTGGTAGGCCAAAACATTTAAACGATGTCGTCAACGTTCCTCGTGTCGCGTCATTTTTATCTATCGTTTTCGTCCAGGACTCCAGAAGATAAGTCACCTTACTACTCTGAAGCGGCTTCCCCTGTCCCAGCAGAAATCCTTCTGAAATACCAGTTAAAGATCCTCTCGCAGAATACAGGTTTCCTATACCTGGAACTTTCACGTTGACCTGGATATGCGAAAGCACATTCCTTGGCGTTAAAGTAGCCTCAGAATAGTCTCCAGAAACATCGAATTCATCGAGTTTATCAGAGGCAAGCCACTCGGGCTCAACCCCTATCAGTTCATTATCTCCACGCGAGTACCAGCGCGATGTTGTATGCAGTACCAGAGCTCGCGCCGTCTCGTAAGAGTCCATTCCCTGAAATTCGAGTGTACCAAACTCGGTCGTACTCTGGTTGAATACCAGTACATGATATTTTCCAGGTTCCAAGAAAAAGTCGGCATGTGTTATATCATTAGTCAAGGCTGTATGCGGAGCACCACCTGACCAGGGAAACACCATGACCGTCATACCTGTAGGCACCTCTTTATCAAACAAACGCCAATCTACATTAATCCGCACCAATCTACGGCCATCCTTTGGCGGACAACTGGAATAGTCATCATAAACGCAAGAAGTAAGCGAAATGATAAGGAGCCAACAGTCTAAGAATAGTTCTATACATCTTTTACATCTTTTCATGAATGCTTCATTTTTATCAAACTTCTTATCTAATTATCATATTCATTTCAAAATTCCGGGTGCAAAAGTACAATATAAAATTGAATTAGCTCTTAAAGAATGTTTAATAAAAATAAAATGATAAAAAAGATAATGTTTTTGTTACATCACAAAAAAAATGCCAGTAGCTACCGGTTTAGTAAGCAATTAAAAAACCTCCAATCAAACCTATTGATTGGAGGTTTCATTTCTATCATTTATTCAAGTTTCGCAAGTGATTTACGGGCCGAAGGCCCAAAAGCCCCAGAAGCACGCCCTGAAAGGGCAGAAGCAGCACGCCCTGAAAGGTTTTGCCCCACACGCCCTGAAAGGGCAGAAGCTCCTAGCCCAGGGCAACGCCCTGGGTAATTACGGACGCAAACCTGTCGCCCTGTAAGGGCAAAAGCTTTCAAATACCTGACAATATACAAAGCTTTTGCCCTTACAGGGCGCCTTGCTGATTGCTATTATACCCAGGGCGTTGCCCTGGGCTAGGAGCTTCTGCCCTTTCAGGGCGTGCTGCTTCCAGGGGCTTCTGCCCTTTCCCTTCGGCCGGTGACCGTTGGTTCAGGGCGTGTGGGGCAAAACTCTACCGGCTGCAACTATTCATACACTACCGGCTGCAACTATTCATACATTATCTGCTCATTCATAAATTATCGGCTCATTCATACATTATCTGCTCAGCCAAGCCTCCGGATTGAGCTTGGCTGTCTCCTTGCGAAGCTGGAACTGGAGGATGTTTTCAGAGCCAACACTACCCAAAGCCTGACGGGTACGTACCTTCTGACCCTTATGAACGCTGACCGATTTCAGATTACAGTAAACAGAGATGTAGGCACCATGAC
>JAJWOH010000332.1:0-1136 GCA_021635485.1 Segatella copri
ATCACCAAGGCGATAAGTTTAACAAGTAAAAAGAAATGAGATATGAATGAGTTTACAAAGGTCTTTGCAAAGACAATAGAAGATGAAGCTATCAAGCAGATAGAAGTTCTATCCAATAGCGATGCTTACTCTGGTTGTGAAATAAGAATAATGCCAGATTGTCACGCAGGTAAAGGCTGTACTATTGGCACGGTGATAGAGCTGGACAAAAGAGTAGTTCCTAACACCGTAGGAGTAGATATAGGTTGCGGAATGAAAGTCGTTAGACTTGGTAAAGTTAATATTGACTTGCAGAAATTTGATGAAGCAGTCAATAAGTTGATTCCGTCTGGTTTTAATGTCAACGAGGGAGAAGTATCAGCCTACATAAACGGATTGGTTGATGGTTGTATGTTTGGCAAATTCCGTGCTTGGGATTGTCTTGACAGCATGGAAATAGTATATCGTTCTGTTGGAAGTCTTGGCGGTGGCAATCACTTTATTGAGTTAGATGCAAACGAAGAAGGAGAGAAGTTTCTTGTGATACATACAGGAAGTAGAAACCTTGGTGTTAGGGTATGCAACTATTACCAAAACCTTGCTTACGAGTATTGCCGTAAGAAAATGGCTGATAAGTCTGAGGTTATTGCCAAGTTGAAAAGCGAAGGAAGAGAAAAGGAAATACAGAGTGTTATCAAGTTGTTAGGTACTAGAACCATTAGCAAGGAACTTTCTTACTTGGAAGGTGATTTGCTCAATGACTACCTCAATGATATGCGCATAGTTCAAAAATATGCTGAACAAAACAGAATGATTATCGCCAACAGACTTGTAAATGCTTTAGGTGTAGATATTGATGCTAATTCAGATAAGTATTCTTTTACAACCATTCACAACTATATAGATACAGACAAGGGTATATTGCGAAAGGGAGCTATCAGTGCAAAAAAGGATGAGGTAGTCATTATCCCAATGAATATGCGTGATGGTTCTCTTATCTGCAAGGGAAAAGGTAACAAAGATTGGCTATGCTCTGCCCCTCATGGCGCAGGTAGATTAATGTCTCGTACACAGGCAAAGAAAGAGTTATCTATGGATTCTTACAAGAATGAAATGAATGGTATTTATTCCACATCAGTTTGTGAAGAAACCATTGA
>JAJWOH010000169.1:0-5600 GCA_021635485.1 Segatella copri
CAATATCGTTCACCATATAGTTAGGATAAAGGCGCATCGAATCGTAGATGATTCCGAAGAGGAACCAAGGCAGAAAATAGAAGGCAAAACGGCGTGTCTTCTTCCAGGCTGCGAGTACCGCCAGGAGGATAATCAGATAGATACTAAACACTTTTTTTATGATAGAACTTGATAATTAAACTTAAGTATATTTTTACAGATCTTTCGCACGTGGTTTAAGTACGGGCTGAAGGCCCAAAAGCTCCTAGCCCAGGGCATCGCCCTGGGTATAATGGCAACCAGCAAGGCGCCCTGTAAGGGCAAAAGCTTTATATATTGCCCGGTATTTGGAAGCTTTTGCCCTTACAGGGCGACGGTTTGTGTCCGTTATTACCCAGGGCGACGCCCTGGGCTAGGAGCTTCTGCCCTTTCAGGGCGTGTGGAGCTTACTTACAAAAGTTCTGTTATTATTTATGGCTGTTCATCACAACATAACAATGCCAGATGCGCCAGAAAGCGGTGATGTTTGCCAGAACGGCAATCAGAATCATGCCGCCAGCCAGCCACCAGATATTGCCTGTAAAGCCGGTAATCATCGCAGTAACGGCAGTAACGACAACGCGCTCAGGACGCTGCATGAAACCTACCTTGCACTCAATATCCAAACCCTCGGCACGGGCACGGACATAACTTACCATCACAGAACCGATCATCGCTGCAAAGGTGACTACGCCCATCCAGAACCAGGTCATATCGCCCTGCATACGTACGAAGATGAGGCAGATGCCAAAGAGACTTACCAGTTCGCTGTAGCGGTCGAGTGTAGAATCCCAGAGTGCACCGAAGAGACTGCTCTTGCCGCTCATACGTGCCAGACGGCCATCCATCATATCGAAGAGACCGGCTGCAAGGATAATGAATCCACCCCATCCTACAGTAACCATGCAAGATGCATAATCAGTCTGCTCAGTTCCGAGCATCCATGCAGCATCGAGGAAGAAACCGGCTGCCACGATATTGCCCAGGAATCCTACGAAGGTAACAATGTTAGGAGTAATACCTACTGCTATCATCGCCTTGATAAGTGGATTGATGATGGCATAGATAACTTTTTGTAAGAAATCTCTATAATTCATATTTTTATCTATTTTTTATTGCCTGTTTAAGAAATGTCTGTTTAAGAATTTGTTTCTTTAAGAAATGCCAGACTAGATGATTCCAGCCGAAACCAGTATGATTTTGATGATGATTAAAGAAACGGCTGCATAGAGGCCGCCCAGCAGATCATCAGCCATCACGTAGAAGGCACCCTGCCTGTTATCCAGTTTCTTGATGCCCAGCGGTTTCACCATATCAAAGAAGCGGAAGAGAACAAGTGCCACCAATGCCCACCACCAGGCATCTTTCACTTCGCCCTGAGCGGTAAGCGGAGTCAGCAACGACAGGGGTATCCACACGCCAGCCATCTCATCGATGACCACACGGCTGGGATCCTCACCCCAGTAAGGCTGCAACTGCGCTGTTGCCCAAGTGCCCAGAATAGTGGAAACAATGACGAGAAAGAAGGTGATGCTCTGCAGACTCTCGCCCGTAATACCGAGTCCGTAAGCCAGGGCTGCCCAGATGAGGGTTGCCAATACAGAGCCAGCCGTTCCCGGTCCCCAAGGCCAGAAGCCACTGCCGAAACCGGTACCTATGATGACGGGCAGCAGTGGAGGCCGCTCGTCAGTAAGATTTCCCTTGTTATTCATTCTCTTAATGTTTAATAAGCCCGCAGAAGGGCGTTTCTTCTTTAAATTTCAGTGTGCAAAATTACGCTAAAAAATTAAATTAACCAAATAGTTTTCTTAATTTTTCGGAATTTCATCATATATTGACAGATAATAAGGTGAAATAGAGCAATATGAAGGGGTTTCGTACCACTCAGACTGCCCCGCGAAGAGCAGGAACAGGCTGCAGAGAGAACTGCACGGAAGGCTTTTTCTGAAAATCTCATAAAAAACTGAAATAATGAATAGGTTTTTGCGTCTATTTACGAATAATGTTATAACTTTGCACCCTGAAAAGATTAAATCATGGGCAGAGAGCCCCTATATATAATAAGGTATAAAAATGAAAGGTATTAAAAAGTTGTATTTTACGGTCATACTTCTGATGATTTCTACGCTTCAGATGATGGCCCAGCAGAAGATAACAGGCCGTGTCATCGATGACGACGGTTTTGCCGTTCCGTATGCAAGCGTGCAATACAAAGGGCATAAAATTGCGGTTTCCAGCAACGGAGAAGGTAAGTTTACCATCGATAAGAAACCGGGACTCATGCTCACCGTGAGCGCACTGAGCTACAAGAGTACATCGGTAAAGGTAGACGAGAAGACCAACTTCCTGGAAATCAAACTGAAAGACGACACCCACAAACTTACCGAAGTGGTGGTGAAATCGAAAAAAGGCCGCTACAAGCGTAAGGATAATCCTGCCGTAGAACTGATGCGGCGCGTGATTGCAGCCAAGAAAAAGAGCGACCTGAGCAACCACGACTATGTGCAATATGATAAGTATCAGAAGATTACACTCGCGCTCAACGATCTGAAGAAGGAGCAGCTCGAAAGCAAGTTCTTCCAGCGCCGTCAGTATCTCCTCGACCAGGTAGAAACCTCTCCATACAACGGAAAACTCACCCTGCCTGTCAGCATCGACGAGACTGTTTCACAGCATATTTACCGCAAAGATCCGAAGACCGAAAAGGACATCATCAAGGGTCAGCAGAGCAATGGAATCGGACAGGTAATCCAGACCGGAGAGATTCTCAACACCGCCCTGAAAGAGGTGTTCACCGATGTGGACATCTACGATGATTACGTGCGCCTGCTGCAGTATCCCTTCCCATCTCCTATCGGCAGAACGGCCATCAGCTTCTACCATTATTACATCGAAGATACGGTGTATGTGGAAAGAGACCTGTGCTACCATCTGCAGTTTATCCCAGCCAACAGCCAGGACTTCGGATTCCGAGGCGAACTCTATGTGCTTGCCGACAGCAGCCTGCACGTGAAGAAATGTAACCTCTACATGCCTCACAACAGCGATGTAAACTGGGTTACTGACATGAAGATTGAACAGGAGTACACCAAGCTCGACAACGGCGAGTGGGTGCTCTCTAAAGACGATATGATAGCCGAACTGCACGTCAACAAGCTCCTTCAGGACCTGCTGGTGGTGCGAAACACGCGAATCACCGATTATGCCTTCGATGCCTTGCCGAAGCAGCTCTTCAAGGGCAAGGCGAAGATCAGGCACGATATGGATGCGATGAACCGCGATGAGGCTTACTGGAACAAATACCGGCAGGTGGGCCTCACGAAGAGTGAATCGTCGATGGACAGTTTTATCCACCGCATGGAGAACTCCAAGGGATTCAAATATATCATCTTCGGTGTGAGAGCCCTGATGGAGAACTATGTGGAAGTGGCTCATACCAAGGGCAAGAAGGTAACGGTGAAAGACAGTCTGGGTGTTGAAAAAGACAGCATCATCAACGACCGCCGTAGCCTCTTCGATCTGGGACCTATCAACACGTTCCTCTCCAACAACTACGTAGACGGCGTGCGCCTGCGTCTGGCGGGCAGAACGATGGCAGCCCTCAACCCCCACTTCTTCTGGGATGGTTACGGTGCTTATGGTCTGAAGAGCAACAAGTGGTATTACGGCCATGTGCTTACCTATTCGTTCAACAAGAAGAAGAACAGTCCGTTCGAGTTCCCGATGCGCAAGCTTACCTTCGAACTGGGGCATGATATTACATCTCCATCCGATGATAACCTGCTGCACAACAAGGACAACTTCTTCATGACCCTCCGTGCCACTACGCAGGACCAGATGTATCAGTATCACCGCCAGAAGGTAACCTTCACCTACGAAACCGACTGGGGATTCCGCTTCGACACCAGCCTCCGCTGGCAGAGCAACCGCACCGTGGGCAATCTCCACTACTACAGAGTGAGCGACGGCGAGGAAATACGCAAGATACGCACCACTGAGGCAAGTGTAGGCTTAGATTACAACCCGGGTGTCACCTATGTCAACACCAAGCAGCAGCGCCTGCCTATCAACCTCGACAGTCCTGAAATCTCGCTCCGCCACACCATGGGCTTAGACGGATTCATGGGCGGCCAGTATCAGAGCAACCTCACCACGCTGGGCATTTACAAGCGCCAGTGGCTGGGAAGCTTCGGCTATATGGATTTCAACATCGTGGGCAAGGCGCAGTGGAGCAAAGTGCCTTTCACCATGCTCATCCAGCCACCGGTCAACCTCTCTCTCTTCGAGCAGGAGGCAACCATCAGCATGATGAAGGACTGGGAGTTCCTGAGCGACCGCCAGCTGTTCTGGTCAGTAGCCTGGGATATGAACGGCAAGCTACTCAACCGCATTCCGCTCATCAAGAAGCTGAAGTGGCGTGAATATGTAGCCATCAAGGGTGTTTGGGGCGATTTGACCAGCAAGAACGACCCGAGCAAGAACATCAATGATGAGAAGCTCTTCAAGTTCCCTACCAACTCCTATACCTTTGGCAAGACGCCATACTGGGAATTTGTAGCCGGCGTGCACAACATCTTCAAGTTCTTCGGAATAGATTATGTTCGCCGACTCAACTATTATGACCATGCAAACATTTCAAAATGGGGCATCCGTATGGGCTTCCTCATGTCATTCTAATAAGAAAAAAGATGCCTTGATGCAGTATTTTTACTGCATCAAGGCATCTGCGTACATATATAAACTACATATAAGAGAGTAAACACAATGAAGATTCTATTAGCAGACAAACAGGACATCACAAGAGCCGGATTGAGCTATGTGATCAGTAAGATAGAGGGGTTAGAAGCCCAAACTGTCGAAGACAAGGCAGACCTGATGCTTGCCTTAAGGGAGAATGAGGATACGGTCGTAATACTCGACTACACCCTTTTCGACATCAATGATGCTGCCGAGTTACTTATTTTAAACCAGCGTTTCCCATACACGCGCTGGCTACTGTTCAGTGAGGATCTGAGTGCCGATTTCGTGAAGATTCTCATCGCCAGCAGTACGCAGTTCAGCGTATTGCTGAAGGAGTGTTCGCTAATGGAAATCAAGGAGGCGATACGTTTCTGTGTGGCAAGCAACCGTTTTGTCTGCCAGCGCATGATGGAGGTCCTTCTGGCTCCGAAACAGGAGGAGCAGGAGAAAATCAACCTCACCAAGACCGAGACTGAGATTCTGAAGGACATTGCGCTGGGAATGACAACGAAAGAAATAGCCGAGAAGCGCTTTTCCAGCTTCCATACGGTCAATACCCACCGCAAGAACATATTCCGCAAGTTGGGCGTAAACAACGTTCACGAGGCTACGAAATATGCGCTGAGAGCCGGTTTGGTTGATTCGGCAGAATACTATATTTAAGTTGATAGTTTATAGCAATCTTGCAAACGGCTACGCCCTATTAACTATCAACTATAAACTATCAACTTTTCATTGGAGGGTTAACAGGGTTAACAGTTAACAGCTGTTTTTTGCATGGTCCCCTCTCGCGTACCTTATTATATAATAATATATATATACTTATTTTTATATAAGTGTGT
>JAJWOH010000028.1:0-33554 GCA_021635485.1 Segatella copri
TTTCTTGCATGATTCAGATAATAATCGTAAATTTGCAGCAGATAAAATACGCAAGCTTATGAAAGAGAAAAGATATCCTATTGGCTGGCATCCGGCTAATGAAGAAGAAGCCATGGCTAGGATTGAAGCTATTGAGGCGGAGTATGAAAGGACAGGCAAGGCTACAGATTTTGAAGAATTTATAGAAGAATTAAAGGCAGAAGGATTATGGCTTATCCAATAAAAGCAATACCAACACTCTATGGTGAGGAAGCTAGTCGTTTCCAAGAAATGGCAGACGAAACAGAGCGCAAATATGATAATACCCCATGGCACTCATGCCATGGGGTATCATTATTATTGAAGGTGAGGCTTTTTAATCAGCCCAAATGCTGCCACTTGCATCGCGATAGTCACTAACCGATTCTTCGCTATAATCCTCTTCCTTTGCTTTCACTATTTCAGAGCCCGCGAGGATAGATATAGTCTCCATTTGGTAGACATTCAGTTCTGGCTTTATATATTCTTTCTTTTTCATAATTCTCAGTTCTTTTTATTTGATGATAACTTTCATTGTCTTGCTGCCACGCTTCACGATGTTGATGCCCTTCTGAGGAGCGCTGAGGCGATTGCCCTGCAGGTCATAATATACAGCCTTGTCGTCTGCAATCGTGTTGAGGCTGTCGATGGCTGTTGTGCTGTCACCGATGGCGATGCTAAACATCTTAGCACCAGCAGATGATGAAGTGTTGTCTACCATGTAAGCACGGAAAGGCTTGCTGCCCACCTGTGTTGTGCTTGTGTTCTCCAACAACTTGGTAGGGTTCATCAGCTTGTCGCCCTTCACGATGTAGCAGTTGTTGTCAGCAACCTTGTCGAACACCTTTTGGGTATAGATGCCCTGGAGCTGATAGTTACCATCAGCAGCAGACACTACCTTTTGCGCAATCTCCTTGTTAGCTTCAGAGATGCTGAGAGTGGTCTCACCGTTGTTCATCTTGATGATAACAGGAGTGCCAGCTGCGATGCTTGTCTCAATCTCTTCGAGCTGAATGGTGCTTGTACTCTCGTTAGCCGAAAGAAGCTTGAAGGCACGGAAGTTCTTATCTGCAAGCGATACCTCGAAAGGCAGACAGAGCGTAGCCCATGTGGTGCCAGCCTTCATTTCGCGGTTATAAGTAGCTGCTGTAGCTGTGAATGGTTCGTAAGCCACGAAGTCCTTATCATCGTCAAGAGCAAGACTCGCTGCTGTAAGAGTTTCTCCTGATGCCCCAATCCTTTCGTTACCGTTCTTACCTACCAGTTTGCTGAAGTAGCCAGCCTTGTAGTTGGCATATTTGTAGTTGGTCTTGCTACCGTCATAGCCGTTGAGTTTTTCGCAACCATAGAACATATCATTACCATTAGTAACCTTGTTCGTAACAAACTTATCGCTGGCGTAGATGGTTGTGAGGGCTTTGCAGATATAGAACATACGGCTCATACTTGTCACTTTCGCTGTGTTGAAGCTAGAGAGGTCGAGAGATTCGAGAGCGTAGCAGTCCCTGAACATAGATGACATGTTTTCTACATTCTCGGTGTTAAGATACTCAATACCTTCTATTGTGGTCAGATTCTCGCATCCTCTGAACCACGAAAAAAAGCTTGTTGGTCTTGCATTGGCAAACGAAGCATCGAAGACCACTTTTTTGACATAAGAGTTTTTAGAAATCCATTCAGGAGTATTTCCCCCCTCATTAAGCTCATAAGCTCCTTCGGGCTTGAATCCCTTGTAGCTGAATGTAAGAGTTCCAGTAGCAGCGTCAAACATGGCATACCCACGTCCATAAGTAAAGTAACCAGTCGGGCCGCAGTTGGCATAGGTGTGGTCTTCCTTGCTAGAGGTATAGTCTTTGAGGTTGAGGCAATCAGTGAACATACAAGTACTTTTAGTAACCAGATCCGTAACAAACTTATCGCTGGCGTAGATGGTTTTGAGAGCGTAGCAGCTAGCGAACATTAAGGCCATATCCGTCACCTTCGCTGTGTTGAAGTTGGTGAGGTCGAGAGATTCGAGAGACTTGCAGTAAGCGAACATAGAGTACATATCTGTCACATTCTCGGTGTTGAAGTTTGTGAGATCGAGAGATTTGAGAGACTCGCATAAATCGAACATATAGCGCATATTCGTCACGTTCTCAGTGTTAAAATACTCAATGCCTTCTATTGTGGTCAGATTAGAGCATCCATGAAACCACATAAAACAGCTCGTTGGTCTTGCATTGGCAAACGAAGCATCGAAAACCACCTTCTTGATATTTTCACTTATAGCATACCAATCATGATTAAGGTCATAAGCTCCTTCGGGCTTGGAAGGACTGCATTTGAATGTAAGCGTTCCTGTGCTTCCTTCAAACACGGCATAAGCCGGATATAAAAGGCTGGCATAACTAACCTCTTGAGTGGCATCTGCATCGCTAAAGTATTTGTGGCATACATCACACTGCCAGTGTTCTTTAACTCCATCTTTAGCTTCATGGTAAGTGAGTGTGTGCTTCTTTAGCTCATCAGTCTTATATTTTTTTACTATTGAATGACAAATAGAGCATTTGTATGTGGTATAGCCTTGCTCGGTGCAAGTAGTTTCCACAGTTTTTATTGCATTGCCAAGGGCAGACGAGCCATCGGCATTTGTGTGCGTACAAGTTTGGAGTTTGAGTTCAAATTCGCCTACCTGCAACACGTCTCCGCTATGAATAGCCGATATTTCCCATTTGAAATATTTGTAAGATTTACCTCCCCCGCAGGTGAAGTCGTAAGAAGTATAGTTCACATCCTGAAGCTTCGTATCGTTGTTTACCTCCTGAATGAGCGTCCATTCTCCATCTTTGCCCACGTTGTTTCCATAGAGCTTCCACGACATAGGGTTGCGACCTTTACTAGTGAAGTTGTCGTTACCCGTTGTGATGGTGTAGCCCACAGGGACTCCTGCTTTGCTGGCTGCGAAGATGACATTGGCACTACCTGAGAATTTGCAGCACCACTTGGAGAAATTGTCTTCTGTCTTTTTGCCATCAAAGAGTTCCGCATAAGTCTCATTAGTGAAGCCTTGGGGATTACCTGCTAAGGCTGTGAAGGTTACTGTGTTGTCGTAATCAGTCTGCGCCATCATACTGGTAGGCACAAGCAACAACATGAACAACATCAATGGGAACAGAGCGATCCTTCGGAACCTACCTCCCCCATTGTTAATACGGTCGGCATGCGACCCATTGAATTGATTGGTAAATTTTTCCATAAATTAATATTATAATTGTTATTTAAATTTGTCTGCTTATTGTTAAGTTCACTCCAGAAAATACAAGAGGTTTATTAAGAAGATAAATATGGATGCCCCCCGATGATAATCAGGGCTAACTCTATCCTTGGTATAGTTTCTATATTTCCTTCATGTTGCAAATATAGTGAATTTCTCCGAAAGAGGGTGCAGCTTTCCCCTGTTCAAATCTTTATCAATCTGAAGTTCATTTATCTGCTGGTGCAAAGCTTGCAAATCTATTTTCTTTGCCATATCGGTGTCTCTTAGCCCTATAAATATGCTCCACCGATTCCCTTAGCAGAGAAGATTGTTAGAAACAGGATTGCTATTATAAAATGATGGCGTAGGAATCTTATTACCCTTAGCCTCATCCTTGCCTTTCAGGTACCTCGGAATGGACCACAGCGTCAAGGATAAGAAGCAACAGAAGCCTACGCCAAGCAGGTATATATATGATAGCATAGGGTGTACCCCCTCAGTCGAAGGGGCACACCTATGCCATGTGTATATACACAGTGGGTAGACGCCCACCGCAGTCTCCATCTGAACGCTTATGAAATTTCCGAGGTTTCGAAAGGTCAGAAGAAACGTCAAGCAAACGTCTTCAATTTAAAATAGGCCAAGCCATGGATTTTTATCTAGCCAGCGACTCATCGCCAGCCATTCACAGCAAGACGATTGCAAAAGTACGAAAAAGAATTGGCTTCACAAAATTTTAAGTCTTTTTTCTTGCATATCTCATTTACTTTTCTTATCTTTGCCACCAAATTAATAACAATAACATTAAAAAGGAGGTTATTATGCAAGCAACAAAGAACAATACAAAGGAGGAAACCATCAGAAAGTTTAAACAACTCCTAAAACATAAAGAGGAGATGCTCGAAAGAGCAAAACAATATGATGGCATTGACATTTATGCTAAATTTGCAAACGCATGAAAGAATTGTCTCTACATCACATTAACAGCAAATCACCTTATCGAGTTATCTGCTCAGATAAGGGTGATTATCTGTTTGCAACAGACAAGGGGATTAACTATACCATTTCTTTTACGGAAGAGTTTCCTCTTGGCGGTTGTATGAGCTATCAATTTTGCATACACAATGACAATAAAATCCATGGCTCATACGATAATAAAATAAGCACAACGATTATTGCCATCATTGAGGAGTTCTTCCTTCAAAACTTGAATGTCTTACTATATATTTGCGACACAAGTGACAACCGTGAAGAAGTTAGAAATCGTTTGTTTATAAGATGGTTCAAGGAATATGCAGACCCACAAAAGTATACCATCCAGTCTGCTAACACAACCATTGAAGGTCAAGGATTCTACTCTTCTATCATTGTAGAAAACAGAAATCCACTATTAGATGAAATCAAAGCTGATTTCGAAAAGTCTGCAAATGACTTAAAAGAGAAATAGTTTCTTGCAAATCCCAAATAAAATTGGTTATAAAGCAGCATATATTCAAGGCTTTTGCCCTTACAGGGCGCAAGGGGACAACGCCTTAATACCCAGGGTGTTGCCCTGGGCTAGGAGCTTTTGGGCCTTCAGCCCGTGCTTGAACCACATGCAAAAGTTCAATGATTTACTTCTTAACCAGGCATTTTATACTCATGTCTAAGCTTCCAGATAGATCATCATATCCTCCAATGTATCGAAGTTCTTGACATTCCCCTCCTTTACATCGAGAATAGCCTTATCTAACTCTGATTGTAAGTTTTTCTTTTGTAATGTTGCATTCATAATACGATTAAACAATTAAGTTTGATACATTTATTCAGAATAAGGCGTTCTCATATGCTCATGCTTCCATTGCTCAATAGTATTTTCATCTATCAAGCCCTCATCCCACAATGCATTTGCGGCATCTATTGCTTTTTGCGCAAAATATCGACTATCTGTTAGCATAACACAATCATTTTAATTACACCGCAAAAATACGAAAAACAATTGAAACTAACAAATATTCTGAGAGATATTTGCATTTATTCTTTCCTCTTCACCCAAACCTTATGGCTGCCACGGCCTAGTGAATCTATCGGCGAAGTCTTGTCATTTGTCAGCTCCTTCAGTTCCATAGAGGCGGCAGTACGGCTCAGGTTGTTGATGGAGGCATAATCGCCTAGGGTAAGGACGCCGTTCTTCTCTATGATTTCTAGGGCACGGGCGATGCGTTCTTCCTTGGAATAGAGTTGCTTGCGGATCACCTTTACACCACCCATATCACGCTCCAGGTCACGGTCGGTTTCACGCTTCACCTCCTTGATAAACTCAGGGGACGCCTTGAAGTTGATGTCTTTCACACCCACCTTGCGATACGTCATCTTATCATCTTCTGCCTGAATTTCCCTAGGCTTCTCATCCTCGAAAGCGAGGGAGAGGGAGAAGGTGCCGAAACCTTCCAGATTCACGTTGTACCCCATGGAGAGCATGTCTGTCAGCATATCAACCACATCGGTCAATACAGCCTCCGTGGTACTTTCCGAAATACCGCGATGGTAATGCTGCATCATCTTGACGAACTCTTTACGGGATAGAGTCCGGTTGGTCACCATCTTGGGATAAACTCTGCGCTTGCCTTCATCACGCATATCAGTCAACTCTTGCAATTTGTACTTAGCCATATCAGTTTCCTTTCTTATTTTAGTTTATCAGTAATTCTTATTGCAGCAGCCTTTCCATCCAATAGTATTTATGATCATATCTAAGAAGAAAAGTCCACAAACCTAGGAAGAAAAGTATTTAATCCTAGGAGAAATCTCCGTTCACCGACGTTGAACCTACATTCAGCGACGCTGAACCGCCGTTCATCGACGCTGAACGGACATTCAACGTCGATGAACGAAGATTTCTACCATGCAAAGATACAACTTTATCAGATATAAAACAAGACTTTTCCTAAATATCTTCACTATTCCAGCCATAATTCTTCGTTTTTTGAGCCTATTTCCTTGCTTATCCCAAATAATTGTGTTAACTTTGTAGTCAGATTGCAAGCCAAAGGCCAAAGGATTGTAAACCAAAGGCTAAAGGATTGTAAGCCAAAGACAAAGAAAAAGACTAAGATTAGACATCCTTATGAGTATGAAGATATTAGCAACCAGCGACTGGCATCTGGGTAACTTGTTTCACGGCAACGACCGGCTGCCTGAACACAAGCATTTCCTGAAATGGCTCCTGGAACAGATCGCTGAACAAAAGCCCGATGCTCTCCTCATCGCAGGAGACATCTTTGATAACGGAAATCCATCGGCAGCGGCACAGACCGTTTATTACGAGTTTCTTGCCGATGCTACCCAACTGTGCCCGAACATGCAGGTCATCATTACCGCCGGCAACCACGATTCCGCCAGCCGACTGGAAGCTCCCCGTCCGCTGCTCACCCGATACCACGTGGAAATAAGAGGAAACGTAAGGAAAATCTGGCAGCAGGGAGAAAACGGGGACGATGATAAAACCGGCGGACATTGGCTCTATTCCTTCGACGACCTCATCATCCCCGTAACCAACGAGGAAGGAGAAAAAGTCATCATCCTCGCCGTACCTTTCCTAAGGAGCGATGTGGTGCAGAACGCCAGTTACTCGCAGGGAGTCAACGACTTTCTGAGAGAACTGACGGCTGAGGCTCGAAAGAAATACCCGGGCAGGAAGTGCATCATGATGGCTCACATGTACGCCAAGGGTTCGGATATCGCCAAGAAGGATGCGAGCGAGAAAATCATCATCGGCGGACAGGAGGAAGTGGACCTGGAAGGATGGAACGATCACCCCGACTACATGACTTGCGGACACATCCACAAGCGGCAACATATCTGGAACACCGACTGGGCAAGATATACAGGAAGTATCCTCCCGATGTCGTTTGCCGAGAAAGACTACACCCACGGCATCGACCTCATCACCATCGGATATGACGAGGAAATAAAAGTAGATTTCCTGGAATACAAGCCTCAGCATTCCCTCCGCATCCTGCCCGAAAACGAAGAAGAGCTGACCTTCAAGAAATGGCAGAAGCTCATCAATTCTAAACTTTCGGAGAGAACTGACAGCGAACTGAGCGACCATTTCGACTACGTGATGCTGAAGGTGAAACAGGAGAAACTGACCAGCGATGACATCAAGGAACTGGAGAAACTCGTCAACGAAAAGGATGCCGTGCTCTGCAAAATCCAGCGCATCATCCCGCAACTGGACCTCTCCACTATTCAGGGTTCCCAGCACATCACCAGCATCGAAGACATCATCAACCGTCCTCCGCTCGATACGCTGAAAGAAGCCTTCGCCATCAGGCACAACGCTCCGATGAACGAAAGACAGGAGAAAATGTTATCCGATTTATTAACGACATCATCATTATGAAATTCCTACAACTCGAAATACTCAACCTCGCTTCGCTCGACAAACAGGGAGGCGAGGTCATCAACTTTGAAGAAGGTGCCTTAGGCGAGAGCACCATCTTCAGCATCGTAGGTCCGACGGGAAGTGGCAAGTCTACCCTCCTCGACGCCATCTGCCTTGCCCTCTACAACCGCGCTCCCCGCTACCCTCGAAAGAAAGGCGACAAGAACCAGAGCATCGAAATTTTCGGTGCTGCTGATGCGAGCGAAAGTAACCGTCTGGCGCCTACCGACAGCCGAAACATCCTGACCCGTGGCAAGAAAGAGGGCTACAGCAAGCTCACCTTCCTTGCCAACAACGGCAGCATCTACCGCGCAGAATGGCACGTCAGATTCCAGAGAGTGCGCTACGAGAACGCCAAGACTGCGCTCTATAAAATCACGAGAAACGGGGAAGAGATAACAGAGGAAGCTGCCGACTGGAACGAGCTGCCGAACATCATCGGACTCGACTACGACCAGTTTCTCCGTACCGTGCTCATCGCCCAAGGCTCGTTTGCCAACTTCCTGACGGCAAAGGAAAACGAGCGGTACGAACTCCTGGAAAAACTCATCGGATGCGAGGAAACTTATACGAACATCGCTACTGAAATCAAGAAGGCGAAAGACCAGGCGACGGATGCCTACAACCAGATGGCAGCATCGGTGGAAGCCGTTAAACAGAACCTGCTGAACGATGAAGAACTTGCCCAACTGAAGAAGGAAATCGACCGCCTGGAAAAGGCTGAGAAGGAACTCAACAGCCAGTTGCAAGCCATCTCGAAAGACCTGCAATGGTTTGAGGAAAACGACAAGCAAATAAAACAAATCGCTATCTACCAGAAAGATATGGAGCAAGCAGCAGATGCCATTAAAGCGATGCAAGCCCAGATTCTCCGTCTGCAGTTGCACGATGAAGTACAGCCTGCCGTCAACCAGCTACAGGAAGTAGAGCGACAGACGCAAAGCATCCACGAACAGGAAGAAAACATCCTGAAAGCGGAAGGAAACATCAAAAGTCAAGAGTCTGCCATCAGCGAAAGCGAGAAAACTCTCGCCAGTCTGAAGGAAGCAGTAAGCAAGGCAAAGGAACAGCTGGAAAAGGCGCTGCCGGTCATCGCTGAAGCAAGGGCACTGAAAACAAAAATGGAAGCGGCTATGCCGAATCTGAAAGAAAAGAAAGAGGCATTGGAGTTGGCTCAGAAAGAGAATCTAACTGCCCTGAAAAACGTGGAGGAAAACGCCCGAAACATCCAAAAATGGGAAACAGAAACGGAGAAAGCGAACCTTGTCCTCAAAGCGACACAGGAAGAGATTGCCAAGCAGAAACAGGTTCTGCACGAAGCGACGCAAGCCGCTGAACAGGCTTGGGAGACGGAAAGAAATAAGACTGCCGGACAGAACATAGAGGAGCTGCAGAACAGCAAGACTGTAGCCGACAGGAAACTGCAGGATGTCCAGCAAGCCATCAAGGTTGTTGCTCATCTCGATACTGCCACAACAGAAAAGCAGAAGAATGAGGAGCGAATCCTGGTCTTGGGCAAGAGAAACGCAGAGATAGATGAGGCGCTGGGCAAGTTGACCATCGAGGCTCTGACCCAAGAGACCCTGACGCTGAGAAATGCCTATACCCTCATGGTGAGTGAGAAATGGGAGATTCATCGTGCCAACCTGACCGAAGGCAAACCTTGTCCGCTCTGCGGCAGCACGACCCATCCTTATCATACCGACAACAGACAGTTTGAGGAAGCCACCACAGAACTCTCGCAACTTCTGAAAGCCAAAGAGGATTTGCTGAAACAGCAGCAGATACAGGAGAAGGATCTTTCCGGCGAGAGGAAACAGAACGACGGCGAAGTACAGACGCTCCAGAAACAACAGGAAAAGCTGTCGGGAGAAATCGCAACTTACGAAGAGGAATGGAAGGCGCTCATCGCCCAGTATCCAAAGATTCCGAAGGCAGAGACAGAACTGAAATCGCTCTTGCCTATCTATGAAAACAAGGCGAAAGATGCGAGCAGCAAACTGAGCCTCTTTAACAAGATTCAGAAAGAGATAGAACGGCTGACCCAACTCAAGGATAAGGTTGTAAAGGATGAAGCTGCGTATGAAAGCAAGGCTTCTACTATACAGAACAAAGCCCAAGAAAACACTTCAATCTACGCCACAAAACTTGCTGAGCAGAAAGCACTTACCGCCAACCTCATCTCACAGCAAAAGAGCAAGGAAGAGGCTTACGGGAAAGCCCTTCAGACATGGAATAGCGCCAAGAAGGAAATGGAGGAATGGCAGGAGAAATATAAGCAGATTCTGAATGGAGAAGAGCCTGATGCGGCTGAACAAAGACTGACTGCGGCTAAGGATGAGGCTACGAAAGCAGCAGAGAACCAGAACGAGAACATCATCAAACAGAAGGCTGAACTCGCCAACAGTAAAGGTTCGCATCAAACCATGCTGTCTCAGAACAAGACGATGAAAGACAATCTGCTGGCGAAGGAAAAGGAACTCGACCTTTGGATTGAGGAATATAACAAGCAGCTTGAAGAAAAGAGCATCGAAAGAAAAGACTTCGAAGAGGAAGGCATCGAGGAAAGAAGTATCGAACCAAGCCTTATCGACCGAAATATCATCCGGGAGATGCTTCACTCTGCCGAAGACTGGAATGCCATCCGACGAGAAAAGGACGAAAAGGAGAAAGCCGTGGCTTCAACCACTGCTCTTTACCAGAGCGCAGAAAAGGCGCATCAGCAGCACTTGGAACATCAGCCTGCCAAGTCCCGGGATGCTCTCTTAGCCATTCAGCAGGAGTATCAGGAGAGAAGCCAGCGCAACGAACTGATTGCTGCCAAAGCCAGGATGCAGAACCATCAGGAAGCCGTAAAACTGTTGGGTGACAAGGCTGAGGCTCTGCAACTCGTAACACAGGAAAAGGATGACTGGACAGCCATCACGGATGCCATCGGAGCAGACGGAAAGACGCTGCGCAAGATAGCCCAATGCTATACGCTCAGTTTTCTGATAGCGCACGCCAACCAGGAAATCAGAAAGTTCAACAGCCGTTACGAACTGCAGCAGGTGAAGCATTCCCTTGGCATCCGAGTCATCGACCACGACCGTGCCGACGATATCCGAGACACTACCTCCCTATCCGGTGGCGAAACCTTTATCGTGAGTCTTGGTCTCGCCCTGGGCTTGTCGGCATTGTCCTCCCGCAACATCTCCTTCGAGAACCTGTTCATCGACGAAGGCTTCGGAACCCTTGACCCAGATACCCTAGCTACCGTCATCGATTCCCTCGCCATGCTGCAAAGTTCGCAAGGCAAGAAGGTGGGCGTCATCAGTCATACCGACACGATGAGCGAGCGCATCACCACCCAGATAAGAATTATCAAGAATGGCAACTCCGGCAGCAGCCATATCGAGATCTATCCTTAACCCATCGCAATTATACCTTCATAAAATTGTAATTACACCATTATATATAGGGTACACATACATTATCCATCCGTGAACAGGGTATCACCATCGATGTGGCTTACCGCTATTTCGCCACACCGAAACGCAAGTTTATCGTCACAAAACAAATATGCGTTCCTACGGATTCATCTATCCACAGGAACGCATATTCTTTATGATTATCATACGAGATTATCATTCTTTATAAAATTCTATATCATCATACGATATTTAAACCTTATTTCCCTCTTTTGGGAAAACCACGGTTGGTTGGAAGGTCTTAGCCTCCTCAAAGTCCATCAGGGCATAAGCGATGATGATAACGGTATCGCCCACCTGCACCTTGCGGGCTGCAGCACCGTTCAGGCAGATACAACCGCTGCCACGCTCACCCTTGATAATATAGGTCTCCAAGCGCTCACCATTGTTGTTGTCTACAATCTGAACCTTCTCGCCTGCTATCAGATTAGCAGCGTCCATCAAGTCCTCATCGATGGTGATGCTACCCATATAATTCAGGTTAGCCTCAGTTACGGTCACACAATGGAGCTTACTCTTCAATACTTCTATCTGCATTGTTCTGTTATTACTTGATCTATTACGGATTAAACTTAATAAAGAAATCTATCGAGGAATTATCCCTTATACTTGATATGGTCGATGAGACGGATAGGCGTCTTACCGCAATAAACGGTGATGCAACCTACCACGTATGCACTATCCTCCCATGAAGAAACATCCTGCAGGCTGTCGCCATCCACAATCTGGAAATACTCTACCTCCAGACCCTCTACAGCATTGATGTCGGCAACCACCTTATCGTGAGTTTCCTGTACGGTATGAGTCTTGGCATACTCCACACTCTCCTTCAGGGCCTTATAGATGTTTGGCGCAATGGCACGCTCATCAGGAGCCAGCAAAGTATTACGGCTGCTCTTAGCCAAACCATCCTCATCACGGACAATAGGGCACTCTACAATCTGCACATCGCTGTTGATGTACTTCACGAGCTGCTTGATGACAGCAATCTGCTGCCAATCCTTCTCACCGAAATAAGCACGGGTTGGTCGAACGATATAGAAAAGACGGCTCACTACCTGACATACACCATTGAAATGACCCGGACGCTTGGCACCCTCCATCACGGTAGAAACAGGTGGAAACTCGAAGTGGCGTGTATCAGGTGTAGGATACACCTCCTTCACCGATGGTGCAAACACATAGTCAGCACCACAAGCCTCCAAGAGCTTGCAGTCAGCATCGAGGGTACGAGGATAGCGATCCAAGTCACCCTGATCATTAAACTGTGTAGGATTCAGGAACACAGAAACCACAGTCACGCCATTTTCCTTCACACTGCGCTTAACAAGAGAGGCGTGACCCTCATGCAGCGCACCCATAGTTGGCACAAGGCCGATTTCCTTTCCCTCCTTACGACACATGAAGAGTTCGTTCTGGAGGTCAACAATCTTATTGAATACTTTCATCGTCATAATCTGTTTTCGGGTGCAAAATAACAACTTTTTTCTCAAATGAGAAAGAAAAAACCTAAAAATATGCGAATTATTGCCGAAAATAATGAATTTCGGAGAAAAAATGCCCCTATTTGAAGTTTTTTTTGTACCTTTGCACGTAATTCGTAAGAATAAAATTTAAATTTTATGGCAAAAAAAGTATTATTTATCAATCAGGAGATCGACCCATACGTAGCCGAGTCTCACATGTCAATCATGGGACGCGAACTGCCTCAGAAGATGCAGGAAGCAGGTTTTGAGATCCGCACCTTCATGCCTAAGTGGGGCACCATCAACGAGCGTCGCGGACAATTGCACGAGGTCATTCGCCTGTCTGGTATGAACCTTATCATAGATGATACAGACCATCCGCTGATCATCAAGGTTGCATCTATACCAACAACACGACAGCAGATTTATTTCATCGATAATGACGACTATTTCAAGAGCCGCCAAATGGGCACCGATGAAAACGGAAAGGAATATGCCGACAACGGAGAAAGAGCTATCTTCTTTGCACGTGGTGTATTGGAAACCGTAAAGAAGCTCCGCTGGCAGCCTGACGTAATCGTCTGCCAGGGTTGGGCTAGCGCAGTAGTACCATTCTATGTAAAGACAGCCTACAGCGAAGAGCCTTCATTTGCAGAATCAAAGGTGATTACCGCTCTCTATACCAACGAACTCAAGGGTGAACTGGGTACCAACTTCAAACGTTGCGTTGCCTTCCGTGATGCAAAGTCTGAACTGCTCGACGGCTATCAGGACGACTTCGACTTCATTGAGCTCGGCAAACTCGCCATCGACTATAGCGACGGTGTGGTAGAAGGTGAAGAAGAAGCTAACCAGATTCTCTTTGATTATGCGAAGGAGAAGAACAAGCCTGTACTGGCTTATCCGGGAGAAGATATCCAGGAGCCATACGCAGACTTCATCAACAAGGTTTGTCCTGACGCAGAATAAAATTCCGACAACAGAGACACATACATACAAGGATAATGAAAATTTTAAGACTCTTAACAGTATTAGTAATAGCAGCGCTTACTTTCGCTGCATGTGATGATACCACCGAGGGAATCGGTGGTAGCATCACTAATAAGATAGACAACATTAACATTTCTAACTCAGCGTTCAATGTTACCACAAAGTCTATAGTAGCAGATTCCGTATTGAGCCGCAACAACACGGGGCTCATCGGAAAGATGAAAGACCCGGAAACCGGCAACTATGTAAAGGGCGACTACATGACCCAGTTGAGCGTATTGCCTACTTTCTCTGTAGATACACTCGATTACATCAAGCAGGCAAACAAAGGTTCTATCGAAGCAGACTCATGCTACCTCCTGGTTTCATACAACGCCAGCTATGGTGATACCATCGCCCCAATGAAGGTGACAGCCTATGAGATGACAAAGCCGATGGCAGAAGATCAGGAGTATTACTCTAATTATGATGCCTTCGAGAAAGGCTGGGTAAACGAAAACAACCAGCATTGGAGCAGTAATTACAACTTGAGCAATACATCAGATGTCAAGAACTTCAAGATTTACTTGAATAAGGAGTACAAGAAAGATGGTAAGACTTATAAGAACTACGGATCTTACATCCTGCAGACATACGAAAAGCATCCAGAGTACTTCAAGACCAACTTCAAGTTCCTGCACAATGTCTGCCCTGGCTTCTACATCAAGAATGTAGGTGGTACGGGTAACATGGCTAAGATCTGGAATACAGAGCTTATCTTCTACTGGACCCGTCACAAGACCATCAATAAAGACAGTACAGCTGTAAGCATCGGATACAACCGTTTCGATGGTACAGAAGAGGTATTGCAGCTCAACAAGATTGAGAACGATACCGAGAACTTGAAGAAGTTGGCAAGTAAGGATCAGGAGAAATGTACTTATCTCAAGTCACCGGCAGGTATCTTCACCGAGGTTACCCTCCCTATCGAAGATATCATGAAAGGTCATGAGAAGGATACGCTCAACACAGCTACCATCTCTTTCCCACGACTCAACAATGCAGACGAAGACAACCCATACAACTTTGCTACACCAAGCACCATCCTGATGGTTCAGAAAGACAGTTTGCAGTCGTTCTTCGAAAAGAGCAAGTTGGCTGACAACCGTACTTCTTATACGGCAAGCTACAGCAGTACCGGCACCTACAAGAATGCCTATACATTCCAGAACATCGCCAACCTGGTTTCTGCCATGTATAAGAACAAGGGCAAGGGGGAAAACTGGAATAAAGTAGTGCTGGTTCCTGTAAACGTCATCACAACCACACAGGGCTATACTACCGTCATCTCCAAGATTAATCACGATATGTCACTCGCTTCTACCCGACTCATCGTGGGTACGGATGATCCTGACAAGGATTATACCACAGACAAGAAGACTGGTAAGAAAGTGGCATCTGGTCCGATCCGAATCAAGGTGATTTACAGTAAGTTTAAAGAAGAATAAGCATTCATAACGCAAAGTAAAAAAGGAAACGAAACATGGCAGATAATTTTTTGGAGCGTCATCGCGAAGAATACGAAATACGCAAGGCTGCATGGCTCAAGAAGAAGAAACTATTCATGAAGTCAGGCAAGAAACAGAAGCCCCAGACACAGATGCCACGTCCTGAAGACGAAGCGTTATAAACACGACAATATTCAGAATCCTGAGAAAGAGGGTGTATCATAAAGCATTTGATTGTTTATGATACACCCTCTTTAACTTTGCCGGTTAATCCTTAAAAACCGCCGCATAAGTACAATAAAAGCCATTTAATACAAAATAAAGCAAAATTAATTTGGAGTTTACCCATTTTTTTTATATCTTTGCATTGTGAACTTAAAAGTATTTAATATTAAACAGACAAAAAGCAATAAAATAAAAATAATCAAGATATTAGTAGAGATACTGGTCTATGGGTTTAACTTTTCTAAGAACTTGCATTTAAGAATACAAGATATTTGCAGGATACAAGTTACTTGCAATATATGAGATACTTGGTTTATGTTTATAGATAATGGAGAAATTACTCTCATAAAGAATTTGTTTTTAAGTTTAAACAAAAATGCTAAAGTTAGATGTTAGTAATATAAGTCCCCGTAGTGACCGTGAGGCTACTGCGGGGACGCTTTTTCAATTTATAGTATATAGAAACAAAAAGGGCAAGACCAGAGATGGTCTTGCCCAATCTATTTTTATAACTCTTTATCTATATTATAAGATTCTACCTGTAAGAGAGAACTTCAAAACAGGATAAACCTTCAAGTCTTTTACAAACTTAGAGAGATCGTCCTCGCCAGCATCTTCCAATGCCTTATTGATATCTATCTCGTTACCATTCTGGTAAACCTTGAGCTTACCCATGAACTGGCAACCCAACTCAAAGCGGCAACCGATACGGTTCTTAGGAACCAGACGACCGAAACCTAAACCAAGGTATGGACGAACATTCTTGCAACGGATATCACCCTGAACATTATAGTTCTCATCGAGTTCCAAGTTGTAACCACCCAGGTTAGCTGATAAAGCCTTACGGAACTGACTCTCCAAGTTTGGATTATCTTTCAAGTGTCTATTAGAGAAGTCACGAAGTTCATCGCAAGAACCGGTAACCTCGGCAATCTTCTCACCACCAATTGACAAACCTGCAGCGATAAAGAACTTGCTGCCTCCACCGAAAGGATAGAGATTGGCCTTTACATTAAAGGTGGTACGGTCGAATGAACCTTCTGCATGAATGGTTGCCGCAGGTGGATAAGAAACACCAGGCACTTGTGGCAAAGAACTAGTATTAACATCTACATCCAAATCACCAGACAGTTTGAAAGATGGCATGATGTTCACACCTGCTTCAACCTCAAGGAAGTTAGTAACAGGAGCAGCCACACCAACACTAATACCCTCGGTACCTGCACCCACATTAAGACCTACATGGTTAAAGATACCACGCTTGTAATCGCTCTGTGCCATTACGCTTCCAACACCAGCAAGCAGAATTACTGCCATCATCATTAATTTCTTCATAATCGTTCTGTTTATAAGTTAAATATTAAACTCTTTTTTGCATATCGTTCGTAAATATGCTACAAATATAAACAAAAGTTACTAGACAAACAAATAATTATATAAAAAATTAAGACTCTTTAGTACTTTAACATACTAAAGAGCCCTAATATATTATTAAAAACGCAAAATCAGACTACAGAACTTAATCTACTACCGTAAACTTGGCATATTTCAGCAGAAGCTGTTTGGTACCTGAATGAACGAACTCTACAGTAGCCTTCGTATTCTCGCCAGTTCCCTCAATCTTCAATACCGTTCCCCGGCCAAAACGCTGATGCTCAATCTTCATTCCCTCTTGCAAACCACAAGAAGAACTGCCAGCAGATGATGCTGCAGAAGAAGAAACTGATGCTGCAGAAGATTCAGTACCGCGAGAAGCAGGATGAGAAGAATGCGCCTCCATGTAACGCTTAGCTGCATTCAGCGCTCTAACAGACTTGAAATTGCCTTCAGAGAGAGACGAGCGTCCGGAAGTATGTGAAGTCTCCGGTTCATCATCAAAGAGAGAAGGCTTAGGATCTGCCACAAACTGCGATGCTACCGGTTTCGAATTCTGATACCTGCTACTGTATCTAGGCTGCTCTGCATCCTCCCATGGTCTGCGAGGACGTTGCGCTCTCGCCCACTCCGGCTGGTCAGACATAGAGCCAAACAAGCTTCCACCAGCCTCATCCTGACTATCTATCAACTTGCTGTCAATCTCATCAATAAAGCGACTCGGATTATCAAACTCCATCTTGCCATAGCGCCAACGGTTCTTGGCATTCGTCAGGATACAATGTTTCTCAGCTCGCGTAATGGCAACATAAAGCAATCTCCGTTCCTCCTCCAGTTCTCTGAGCGAAGCAGCAGAAAGCGGACTCGGGAAGATATTCTCTTCCAAACCTACCACAAAGACCGTCGGGAACTCCAGACCCTTGGCAGCATGAACCGTCATCAGAGATACACGAGGTTCATCCTTATCACCATCGCTGTCAGCATCGGTCAGCAGCGCTACATCCTGCAGATAATCCTTCAGGAAGAGTTCATCAAACCTACCTTCTTCACGGCGTTCCTCCACAAAAGCCGACATACCGCTCAAGAATTCCTCCAGGTTCTCCTGACGTGCCAGATCATCGGCATCCTTGCCCGACATGATATCCTGACTGATACCACTCTCCTTGATGATAGCATCACCCAATTCATAGACATCCGTAGTTTGAGCCCGTTCGATAAACGAAGAAATCAGCAATCTGAAGGTTTCCAGTTTGTTCATCGTACCCTTGTTAACCGCCAGTCCATACTGCTCAGGGGCACCGATTACCTCCCAGAAGCTCACCTGGTTCTGATGGGCACAGTCAGCAATCTTCATCACCGTAGTAGCCCCTATTCCTCGTGCCGGATAGTTGATGATACGCTTGATAGCCTCTTCATCATCCGGATTCGCCACCAGACGGAAATAGGCTATGATATCCTTGATTTCCTTACGCTGGTAGAAACTCAGTCCGCCATAGATGCGATAAGGAATACCCTGCTTTCTGAACTCCTCCTCGAAGCTGCGGCTCTGGGCATTGGTGCGGTAGAGAATGGCAAAATCACTATACTGGCAGCCATCCTCGCGCTTGATACGCTTCACATCCTTCGCCACAATCGCCGCCTCTTCCTTGTCGCTGTAAGCAGGCTTATACTGAATCTTCTCACCCTTCGCATTCTCGCTGAACACATCCTTAGGAATCTGGTTGCGGTTATGCTTGATCAGACTGTTAGCCGCCTCAACGATGGTCTGGGTAGAGCGGTAGTTCTGTTCCAGTTTGAAGAGACGCGTGCCCTGAAACTGGCGCTGATAGTTGAGAATATTATCGATATTTGCACCACGGAAGCTATAGATACTCTGCGAATCATCACCCACGGCACAAACACGCAGCTTCTCCTGACAGAGTTGCATGACGATAGACATCTGAACGTGGTTGGTATCCTGATACTCATCCACCAGGACATAATCGAAGCGGGCGGCATATTTGTGGCGAATATCCTCATGTTCCCTGAAGAGCTGATAGGTAAGCGTCAGCAAATCATCGAAATCCATGGCATTAGCCTGCTTGCAGCGCTGCACGTAAGCCACGAAAATCTTACCAACCTCAGGCATCTGCGCACGCTTGTTCTGCTCGAAGATAGCCGCATCGCTCTCATAAGCCGCAGCACTCATCAGGTTGTTCTTCGCCATCGAAATCTTGGCATGAACGGCAGCAGGCTTATACTTCTTATCATCCAGCCCCATCTCCTTCACTATCGCCTTGATCAGCGAGCGCGAGTCACTTTCGTCATAAATGGTAAAGTTGTTGTTGAAGCCGATATGCTCGGCCTCCGCTCTCAGAATTCGGGAGAAGATGCTGTGGAAGGTACCCATATAGAGATGCTGGGCGAGATCATTTCCCACCAGTTTTCCGATACGTTCCTTCATCTCCCTTGCCGCCTTGTTGGTAAAGGTGAGCGCCATGATGCTCCAGGGTTTCATGCCCTGGCTCAGGAGATAAGCTATCTTATAAGTAAGCACACGCGTCTTACCCGAACCTGCACCGGCTATCACCAGCGAAGGTCCGTCAATATATTCTACCGCAGCACGCTGCGCTTCGTTCAAGTCTTTCAGTAAATCAATCATTTCAATGTTCAATGTTAAATGTTAAATGTTTAGTGCTTAGTTATACCCGCAAAGTTAACATTCAACACTAAACATTAAACATTATCTATATCCTCCCACAGCCGTGCCTGGGTCGAAATCTTCGCCCTCACGAGGGAAGGTAGGGATAAATCTCATCTGATGTTCTATCTGTCGCTGGCGCTTCTTCATATAAGCGCTAGGATGCAGCGAACTGAATTTGCGCGGATTAGGAAGTGTAGCTGCTATCAGCGCACACTCGCCACGAAACAGATTTTTCGCTTTCTTGTCGAAATGATATTCTGCAACGGCATCCACACCATAGATACCCGGTCCCATCTCAATACTGTTGAGATAAACCTCCATGATACGCTGCTTGCTCCACATCATTTCGATGAGGAAGGTAAAGTAGACCTCAAATCCCTTGCGGGTCCATGAACGGCCAGACCACAGGAAGACATTCTTAGCGGTCTGCTGACTGATGGTACTGGCTCCATGCACCTTTCCGCCACGTGCATTATTCTTTGCCGCACTCTCGATGGCATTGAAGTCGAAACCGTGATGTTTCAGGAATCTAGCATCTTCGCTCGCCATCACCGCCACAGGCATGTGAGGCGAAATCTTATCCATCGAAACCCAATGATGATGCATGGTAATACTCTCGCCATCAGCTACTTGCTGAAAGCATCGGATAAACATCAGGGGAGTGACATATACAGGAATGAACCTATATGCCACTACAGCAAGAATGGTGGTACTGAAAAACAGCACCACCACCCATTTTACTATATTCTTGATTTTCTTCAAAATCATCTATTTGCTTTTTCCCTTCCGGGATCATGAAAGTTATTACTTCAATGTACCGTTGTTGGCTGCGTTAACCATAGCCTGAGAAGCATACATATATACCTCTACACGACGGTTCTGAGCGCAAGCTGCAGTAGTATTCACTACAGGATTAGCAGAACCGAAGCCCTGAACATTCTTTACCTGACGGCTGGTAACACCGCAAGAAGCGAGATAGTTGTAAACTGCCTCAGCACGCTTCTGGCTCAAAGGCAAGTTGATACCGTCATTACCTGTAGCATCAGTATAACCCTGGATAGAAACCTCGCAATCGGTATTGTTCTTCAATACACCGGCAAACTGAGCCAAATCAGTCTTTGCGCTGTTGCTGAGAGTAGAACCATTAGTTGGGAAGAGGATACCAGAAGCAAATGTTACCTTAACGGCAGACAAGCCATTGGCATCTGTTACAGTCTCAACCTGTGCATTCTTCACCCGTTCAGCCTCAGCCTTCACCTTATCCATGTGCTTTCCGATGAGGTTACCAGCACCGCCACCAACAGCTGCACCGATAGCAGCACCAACAAGTGCACCTGTACCACGATGGCTATTGTTGAGCAATCCACCAACGAGAGCACCCAGAGCTGCACCAGAACCGGCACCTACAGCTGTACCTGTCTTCTGATTGGTTCCACAACTTGAGAAAAGCAAGCACAAAGAGAGGCCTGCAACTGCAAAATTAGTCTTTTTCATTTTAAAATCTCCTATATTTATGTTATTTAATTGCAAAGATAACTCTTTTTTCTCCATAATGGAGAGTTTTCTAATATTTTTTTGTATTTTTGCATGCAAATTTAAGGGTATTTGTCGAAATAGAGCTAGGAAATCACCTATTTGGGGGTGGAAAATCCCTAAAAGTAGGATTTCAGACACCTGCAGACAGATGAACTGCCGGCAGCAGATGATGAAGGCTCATGCTTATACCTTAATATATAAGTAACAGAAGAAATAAAAAACAAAATAAATAGAATAAAGCAATATGGCTAAAGAACTCAAGAATTTAACCAAGCGCGCTGACAACTACAGTCAGTGGTACAATGATTTGGTAGTAAAGGCTGATCTCGCTGAGTTGTCACCAGTTCGTGGTTGTATGATTATCAAACCATACGGTTACGCTATCTGGGAGAAGATGCAGCAGCAGCTCGACAAGATGTTTAAGCAGACAGGTGTACAGAACGCATACTTCCCTCTCCTCATCCCGAAGAGTTTCTTCTCTCGTGAGGCTGAGCACGTGGCAGGTTTCGCCAAGGAGTGTGCCGTAGTTACCCACTACCGCCTCCGTTCTACAGAGGATGGCAAAGAGGTTGAGGTTGATCCTAACGCAAAGCTCGATGAGGAGCTCATCATCCGTCCTACTTCTGAGACCATCATCTGGAACACCTATAAGAACTGGATCCATTCATGGCGTGATCTCCCTATCCTCTGCAACCAGTGGTGTAACGTAATGCGTTGGGAGATGCGTACCCGTCCGTTCCTCCGTACTTCTGAGTTCCTCTGGCAGGAGGGTCATACAGCTCATGCCACTAAGGAAGAGGCTGAGGCAAAGGCTCAGGAGATGCTCAAGGTTTACGCTGATTTTGCTGAAAACTACATGGGTGTTCCTGTATTGCAGGGTGTGAAGAGTGAGACTGAGCGTTTCGCAGGTGCTCTCAACACTTATACCATCGAGGCAATGATGCAGGATGGCAAGGCTCTCCAGAGCGGTACTTCTCACTTCCTGGGTCAGAACTTCGCCAAGAGTTTCGACGTAACATACTTGAACAAGGAGAACAAGCCTGAGTATGTATGGGCTACTTCATGGGGTGTTTCTACCCGACTGATGGGTGCCCTCATCATGGTTCACAGCGATGACAACGGTCTGGTATTGCCTCCAAAGCTGGCTCCTATCCAGGTGGTTATCGTTCCTATCAACAAGGGCGACGAACAGTTGGCTCAGATTACTGCTAAGTTGCAGCCTGTCATCGACCAGCTCCGCGAGTTGGGCATCACCGTGAAGTATGATGACAACCCTGCCAAGCGTCCTGGCTTCAAGTTCGCTGACTATGAGTTGAAGGGTGTTCCTGTACGTCTGGCTATGGGTGGCCGTGACTTGGAGAACAACACCATCGAGATTATGCGCCGTGATACCTTGGAGAAGGAGAACGTAAGCTTCGACGGCATCGTTGAGCGCGTAAAGAATATGTTGGAAGACATCCAGAAGAATATCTTCGAGAAGGCTCGTGCTTACCGTGATGCTCACGTTTACGAGTGCGACAACTACGAGGAGTTCAAGGAGCGTGTGAAGAACGGTGGTTTCTTCCTCTGCCATTGGGACGGTACAGCCGAGACTGAGGCTAAGATTAAGGAGGAGACTCAGGCAACCATCCGCTGCGTGCCTTTCGCTTACGAGCAGACTCCAGGTGTCGACATGGTAAGCGGCAAGCCTGCCGTAGCCCGTGTCATCATCGCAAGAAGCTATTAATCATTCCCGGTGTCGGGCGTTCATCCTGACACCATAATATATTTAATATGAGGCAGTTGATACTATACATCCTTTTTCTGGTGTCCATGGTCTTCTCAGGCTATGGAGAGGTATCTGCTGCCTCTATTTCTTTTACTCCCGAGGATTCTTATACCGAAGAGGCAAACCATAAGAAAGATGGCTTGGCGAAGGTTGAGTATGACAAGAGCCAGCCTGAGGCACAGCTTGAAAACGCCTCACAGCTTGCTTACCGCATCTGTAGCAGCCGTCCGCAGCGCTTATTGCCAAGTGGCAACATGCACAACAGTCAGACTGCCAGTAGATTGCTTACAAATAGAATCCGTTATTTATCATCCCTTTTATCAGCTATAGAAGGTGGCATGGAGCCTTTCCGACAGGAAACTGCCCCAATCCACTTTGATGTCGCCAGCAAATATTATGTCATTTGCCTGCGACATCTGCTCTGTTAGCGCTTATTCTTTTCTCTTTTTAAAATTTCATATAGGTTTATCGCATCTTTCCTAAGATATGTGATAAGACTGGTTACACCCCTATTCAAAACAAAAAAACAGTTCAATATATATTATTTTTCAAGAATTAAGAATAAGCAAATAACAGTATAAAATTATGGCAAAGATTAATCATTTAGAGATGGGTGCTGATGTTTTGGCACTCCAGGATGTACAGGTAAAAAAAGGTTTCTTGGGTTTGACAGTCAAGCTCATCTATCAACCTACCAACAGCGTGATTAAGATAAAAGAGAAGGAATATTCTGCAGAGGATGGAAGAAAGCTTGAGAACATTCTCAGTGCAGCCCCAAAGGATGTAGAAGCAGCTATCAGTAAATTCCCTGTTTCTGCCATCAACATGGGTAATATGAAGTTACAGGCTTGCATCTCTGACGACCACCAGTTTGTTGCCACACAGCTCCTTGCCTTCAAGGATTTCGGTTACAAGCCGGTTACAGAGATGAAGACCTATACAGGAAAGACAGCCGAAGCTTTCGCTCAGTTGTTTTAGTTATATCACAGTTTCGGGACAGGGGACAGCACAAATCCTCTGTCCCTTTTTTATTTTATAGGTATAGGATGAAATCTTTATTTGAAAGAAGGCGGTTCATTCCCCTCTTCCCAATTACGGTAATGCTTAGGCGACAGACCGGTATGTTTCTTGAAGAAGGTTCCGAAGGCTGAAGCATTGGGAAAACTGAGTTCATTGGCTATCTGCTGTATCGTCTTCGTGGTGTTCTTCATCAGATAGATACTGCGACGGATCATCGCCTTGAAAAGCAACTGCTGGACCGTCTGACCGCAAACTGACTTGACCAATACCGACAGATATTTCGGTGTAAGACAGAGTTCGTCGGCATAAAAAGCTACACTTCTCTCCCGCATATAGTTCTTCTCTATCAGCAGCACCAGCGACTCAAAGATGGCAATCTTCCGCTCCATCTCCTTGCCGGCAGCCTTAAACGATGCCGAGAAGATACTGCACAACCGGTACGTAATAGCCATCAGCAACAGTTTCTGCTCATGCACACAATAGGCATCCAGTTCACCACTCTTCTCTTTTTCCTGCTCCAGCTTCCTCAGCATCAAGGCATAAGAAGTGAGCATATCCTCATAGCCCGTCGTTCTGACATGGCAGGGTTTGGGATAAATCGTAGCATAAAGACGCATGGTAACCACGGTATTGCCCAACATGTGACGAATCTGTTCAGCACGGTAAAAAAGAAGGGTATATTTAAGGTTCTTGCCTGTTTCCTGCACATGAAACATCACTCCTTTGGAGAGGAAAACGGTTTCACCCTCAGATGCAACAAAGGATGTTCCGTCTACACAGAAACGGAACATCCCCTGATGACAGATTACGATTCCGACATAGTCGGAGTAGAAAGGCTGCATCAACAGCTGAGGAAACTCATGAGCCTCATATATGATGATATTATCTGTTATTTTCATGATGAATATGGGTCTGTTATCTTCAGATTTAACTGCGAAGATAACAAAAATATCCATTCATCAGATGAGCAGCCTGTATCTTTTATGATATTTTAGCACTCCCCTACCTTCTTCCAAGGGATTTCACATCTACATTCTTCAGCAGATACTCACGCGTCAGTTCCCCGATATTGCGCTTGCGCCAAGGGAGAACGAGCATCAGTCCGGCACATAGCAGACAGCCGTAGAAGGTCCAGCCGGCCATCTCCTTGATACTCACCAGCGTGGCCTGTACCTGTACCTTTCCCTTCGTACTCATGGCAGCCATATTCTGTGCCTCGGTTACACTCTTGCCCTGATATTGCATGCCTCTCACCGTCTGGCCGTAAGTCTTCGCCGTCTCGATGTTCGTGCGGTCGTAATCCTGGGCAAAGCGGGTTACATAATACTGCTGTCTGTGCTGAAGCACATTGGTATAGAGCGCCGAACCGATGCAAGGGGCTATGACCATACGAACAGTAAGCATGATGCAAACCCAGGTTGACATGAAACGATAAGGCATGCGCTGGTTGGCTATCGTAGAGATAAGCGAATAGAGCAGCATCATTCCCGTAGAACGGATGATGATAGGCCATTTCATACGCTCATACATACCGTCGTTCTGTACCTCGAAATACATGTACAGCGCATAGGCTCCGATAAAGAGGAAGCCCAGACAGTACATCCACTTCAGGTGAACATTCTTGGCTCTGGCGATGACGGCGAATATCAGTCCCACGGTGTAGCCCACCATCACCCAGTTGCCTAGCGTGGCGTTCTGCCAGTTGTCTATCTTCATGCTCACATTGGTGAACACGTTGACAAACATGGCACTCGAATTGCAGACCATCAGCAGGAAGAAGAGCAGGATGCCGTAGTTGATGACCCTGAGCTGGAACACCTCCATGATGAAATAAGGTGAACGCCGCGTCTTCTCCAGATAGATGAACAGAGCGGTAAAGATAAGACAGACCACCGAAGAGAAACGGATGGTAGGATCATCAAACCAGTCGAGTGTCTTACCAAATACCATGACGTAAGCAAACGAACAGAGCATGATGCTGAACACCGTGACATTGCCAAACTTCGACATCGTAATCGGGAACTTAGGCATCGGATACTCATGATAAGGCATGGTGAAGAACACGATGATGATGCCTGCCAGCATGAATGCCATCATGAAATGATAAACATACTGCCACTCATAGGCATAGGCAAGCCATGCCGTTAGCCAGGTTCCCAACTGTCCGATAATCATGAAGAAGAGATAGATGACCGGCTGCGAAACCATCTTCTCCGAATCTACCGCATCCCATGCTTCCTCGGTAGTAGGCTCACAGCCCGGAGTGATATTCCTCGTAGCCTCTATTCCGAAACCGTATCTGATGAGCACGAAGAGATGCGCCATCAGCAGCGTCTGACGGACAAAACCCATCAGCAGACTGCACAGTCCGAGTATAAACAGAGAGTCGGTCTGGGCACACACGAAACTGAGGATAAAGAGAATGGAGAAGCCCACGATGCACATCATCTTCTCTCTACGGATGCACACCAGTTCATAGAAGAACGGCGAGAAAGCCGCCATTCCTATCGAGGTGCAGAAGCCCGCAAAGGCAATGTATTCCGACTGGATGCCGAGCCCGCTCATCATCTCGCCGCTGTTGGCAGAATAAACGCCACTCATCGTAATCATCGGCACGAAGAGGATGATCATGAAGATGATGCCGAGCGGTTTGGGCACCCAATCATAAAACGGATAATTCTTATATTCTTCTTCCATATATTACTTCATTTCCATCTAGCTGTTTTTTACTTTCTCTCAGCCTTGACAACCACCATCATGCCGGCAGCAAGATGCTCATTATCCTCTTTGCTGAGGTTGTTGAAATCGATTCTTACAGGCACACGCTGCTGAATCTTGACAAAGTTGCCAGCAGAATTGTCTGTAGGTACCAGCGAATATTTCGAACCGGTAGCACCAGAAATGGCGGTCACCGTACCCTCAAATTCCTTGTTACTGATGGCATCTACGGTCATACGCACCTTCTGTCCTACATAGAGATTCTCTATCTGGGTTTCCTTATAGTTGGCAATCACCCATTTGTTGTTGGTTGGAATGATGTAGGTAATGGTGGTTCCTGCATTTACCATCTGTCCCTCCTCGATAGAGCGGCGACCCAGTTTACCATCACAAGGGGCCACAACCACACAGTAAGAGAGATTCAGCTTTGCCATCTCTACGGCAGCCTCGGCACGCTCGATGGAGGCAGCCACATTCTGTTTGCGGGTAGTTACCTCGTTTACTCCCTTATAGGCAGCAGCCTGCTGCTTCTTTACCCCTTCGAGTTTCTTCTTGGTAGCAGCATATTCCACCTCCAGCTGTTCGAGCTGGATAGGAGTAGCCGCCTTTTTTTCTACCAGGTTGCGATAGCGTTCGCAGTCCTTGGCAAGTTTGGCAAGTCGTACATTTATTTCATCGATAGATGCCTGATAGATAGAAGCTGATGTCTCGGTGGTCTGCTCTGTAGCGTTGATGACATTGGCTCCTGCCTTGGCATCCTTGAGGGCTGCTTCAGCCTCCATCAGACGGATACGATACTCCCGGTCGTCGAGCACAAGGAGGGTATCTCCCTTGTGTACTTCCTGATGTTCTCTGAAGCATACCTTGGCGATATAGCCGGATGCACGGAGATTAACCGGTGAGATATATTGCTCTATCTGAGCATCATTGCTCGTTTCGTTAGAGTTATAATCGAGGAAGAGGCATACGATTTTCCAGAGTCCGAAAGCCAGAATGGCAACACCTATCAGACTGGCAACAATCTGTCTTACGCGCTGCTTCTTCAGTTTCTTCCTGGTTTCTTCGTGAGATACCTGTGTAGCCTCTGCTGTTTCTACATTTTTATTTTCGTTCTGTTCCATAGTTATATTGTAATTTGGAATCAGGGAATATGAAGTAAACTTTTTTACATCCCGTTTTCCTGTTTATATTTTATTTTTTAATGATTTATTCTTCTCCGTTATTTAGCAACCGAAATCTGGTTGAGCTGTCCAGTCAACTTGAGCAGCGAGAGATTGGCAACCTTGTAGCGATAGTAAGCTGTGAGATAATTGTTCATCGCCTCACTCATGCGCATCTCGTCCTGCAGCACCGCTGTCATCGAAGCCACACCCTCCTTATACTGGTCGGCTGTTACGTTGTAAACATCCTGCGCCATGGTATAATTATCAAACTGCTTCTTGTAGTTGCGCTGACTGTTGTTCACCTCGCTCACCGCATTCATATAGTTTGCCTGCAGTCCCTTCAGGGCGTCCTCGTAACCGATGCGTGCATTCTCCTCCTCTATCTTCGCCTTTCTGATTTTAGAACGCTTTTCAAAACCATCGAATACAGGCACTCTCAGCTGGATGCCCAGACCATTGGAACCATACCAGTGGTTGGATTCGCCCGAATGAATCCAGTGATCAATCCTATCGGTAAAGGCAGAATACATCAGATTTCCAGTCAGCGAGAGCGATGGCAGATAACCGTCCTTGGCTAGTTTGGTCTGCTTCTGGGTGAGCAGTTTCTTCTGTTCCAGCAACTGGAGTTCATAGAGTCCCGTATCCAGTCCGTCAGCCTTCACCATCTCTATCTTTCCCGGATCTACGGCAGTCACCTTCATCTCCTTCTCGGCAGGATAATCTATCACATACTTGAGCATGGTATACTGCTGTTCGAGCATGGCGATGGCGTTATCGCGCTGCACGGTGAGGTTCTCGATATTGAGATTCACTCGCTTCAGATCTACCTCCAGACTCATCTGGTTATCATAGAAAGCCTGGGTGATGTTTCTGAGTTCTACCAGTCGCTTGATATTGTCATCCGTCAGACGAATCTGCTCAGATGTGTTCTGCGCCATGTAATACATCTTGGCAGTCTGCACGATGAGGTCTTCACGCGCCTTCTCATAAGAGAGTTGGTTGAGTTTATCGGCAATCTTGGTGATATCGATGGCGGTAAGAATCATCTGGTTATACAGTGGCATCTGCAATTGTACACCCGCCGATGCATTATACTGCAACGTCTTGGTTACATTATAAGGCTTGCCGTAAGCCGAGCCGTCGGTAACCGAAACTGGCGGCGTAAAGTTGTCGTTGAGCTGTGCCACCGCATTGATTTGCGGATAGAGTTTAGCCTGATTTTCGCTGATAGCGTACTTTCCCTTAGCTATTTCGTTTCGGCTGCTCTGGAGCGACAGGTTATTATCCACTGCCATCTGCAGGCACTGGCTGAGCGTAAGCGTCTCCTGTGCGCCAAGAGTATGGAAAGTTCCGAGCGCGAAACATAAGATGATTATTTTCTTCATTTCTTCTTAATGATTTCTATTGATTTACGTTTCATTTATTATCTGGGTGCAAAGGTACGGCTTTTCGGTGATAAATGACTATTCACATCTTATCACAATATGTTCAAAATTTCCGAAAATAACAGGATATGGTTCAGTATCAGCCTCATCGGCCTACTGGCTTTCAGCTATGCGCTTCTCCAGAACCTTCTTCAGGTTATCAGCAGAGCCCATTCCCAACTTCTTTCTGATGTTGGCCCGCTGGGTAGTGATGTTCGATTCCGACTTGTTGAGCAGCGTGCAAATCTCACTCAACTTTCTGTTCTGCAGGATAAGGTAACAGATTTCCTGTTCAGAGACACTCAACTCGGGAAAGACGCGTTCTATGTTCTGTTTGCTCAATTCGCGGGTCTGGAGATATTGCATCACATTGTCTATGACATTCTTCTGCGAAGCCTCACCCAGAAGATCCAGCAAATGCGCGGTAAGTTTAACATCATGCCTTTCCTTCGCCAGAGCCACGTATGCCTTAATCTGCTTTTTGTTTATCTTCAGCACCTGGAGCAGTTCTTCCTCATCACGCTGCAACGTTCTGTTCGCATTGACAAGATACTCACCGTTTCTGGCAACAGCCAGACTCAGCACGCTGATAAAAAGCAATATGAGCATCATCATGAAGAAATAATCCATGAGCGATTCATCCCCCGTTACAATCACACTCAATATATAAACCCCAAAAGCTATTCCCACCAGCCAGCGTGTGAGACGCGCCTGATAAGCCGCCAGCGAGAAAAACATGTTGCCTGAAAGGATAAGCATATTGATGAGAATCACCATTCTGTTATCTTTCAGCGTAGGCATAAAGGCACTGTAGAGGATATCGGCTCCAATAAAGCACTGGGTGGCGATAGCGATACAAACGATTGCCCTCACCATTGGGATTTTCCCGAAGAGATAAGCCATGAAAGAGGATAACACGACAATCAGAAAAACGATGTTAGACACGGTAAAAAACGGATCAAAGGCTCCAGAAAAGCCCAGGATATTTGACAGGATGCCCAAAGAGAGCATCACGGAGAAACACACAAGGATAGCTTGACGTTGGCGGTCCAAGTAATTAGATTCTCTCTTCAGGAAACAGAATCCTAACTGATGTATCTTAGATTTCTTTGCGTTCTTTTCTTTCATATTCATAATGGATAGATAAATTATTTCGTATTGACAGATGAGGCAGGTTTGCCCTGACTGACGAATCATTTTGCACAGACAGACGAATCGCTTTTTCTTCTTGCAAAAATAATAAAAAAGATTGGTTTTGATGTATTTTGAGGGATATTTTTTTATAATTCCAGAAAAATCAGCATTTTTCAGTGTACTTTTCTCCCTACCGAGAGTGGTTTTCCATTACTTTTGCATTTGAAAATTCAAATCATTTATCAATCATTTAATACTAATTACGTATGAAAAAGAATATCACTTTCAACAGTAAGCACATACAATGGTTTCTGTTTTTATGCTTAAGTTCCTGCTTCATATTCTGTATGTTTCTGCTATCTTCGTGCAGCGATGATGACAGCCCAGAAGTAAACAATAAGGCGCACTATCAGGACGTACCAGCCAGTCTGCTGACCGATGCCAAGAAACTGGAGATGGTCCGGTCCATCCAGGACTTGAAAGACGGAAGATTCTTCTATCTTGACTATACGGAGGATTACAAACTCTCTACCATATCAGGCTATAACCTTACCGACAACACCCAACTGATTGGTGCCGTATTGAAAACCCTCTGCGACAAAACACCATCCTGGCTCAAGGCAAGAGTCAAGCTGGATGCCGGCTGCAGTGCCTTTGCTGTTACGACACCTGATACTGGTGATTATCTGATGGGGCGCAACTTTGACTACTCTCACGATAATGAACCGATTGCAGCAGCCCTGGTTCGCACGGCTCCAGAAGGTGGACTGAAATCCATCAGCATGGTGGATGCCTACTGGATAGGTTACCGCCAGGATCTGTGGCATTACATTCTATATAACAAGGAACAGTTTGAGAAGTATAAGACACAAGACCTGTCCTATATCATGGCATTCCCATATCTTCTGATGGACGGCATGAACGAGGCAGGCTTTGCCGTTTCCGTTCTTCATCTTGACGGCAAGCCAACCCAGCAGGCAAGCACGGGCAAGAAACTGACTACAACCCTGGCCTTACGCATGATGCTGGATCATGCAAGAACGGTAGATGAAGCTCTCAAGATTCTGGACGGATATGACCTCTGGATACCGGATAATGACGGCAACTATCATTTCTACATGGCAGATGCCACGGGCCGTTATGCCATCGTAGAATTCGTATATGACAAGGATCACCAAAGCAAGATTTACATCGATGATGAATATACGGGTGAAGACGGAAAGACTCATTTCAAATATCCTGACGTATTGCCAAACACCCGCGAGGTGATAGAAAAGCGCTATGCCAGCAACTTCTATGTATCAGAGACCATGGCATGTTCAGATAAAGGTCCGAAACTCTCGAACCACGGCAAGACCCGCTACGACATGATGGAATTCGTCATCAAGCAGAACAGTAACCAGTTGTCAGAGGAAGGAGCCATGAATCTGCTCAATGGTGTGAGTCAGGCAGAAACTCCAGGCAATCCAACGAGCCATACCCAGTGGTCGGTGGTATACAATCTCTCCCAGCGCAAGGCAACCGTCTGCGTGAACAGAGATTACAAGAACAAGTTTACGTTCTATGCAAAATAATACATTTTATGCAAAAGAAGATTTTGCCGAGAAATAATATAAAAATAGGTCTAGCTACACCGCGCTAAGCGGGGTCGCTAGACCTATCTTCTAATCTATCAAGAACTTATATTCTTATTTTAGTCTTCATCAGCAAACTCATTCAGAGTATATGCACTGCTGCCATCGAAGCAATGGGTACATACCTGGCACTTTGGAAGACCGATAGCCTCTACCAGCTGCTCGATGGTGTTGAACTTCAGGGAAGTCAAGCCCAACTGGCTGGCAATCTCATCTACCATCTTCTGATACTCAGGAGAACCGGTGGTAGCGTATTTCTCAAGATTCTTGTTGGCATCGCCCTCAAACTTCTCGATGATGCGACGGGTAATCAGCTCCATATCACTCTTGGAAGAAGTGAAGTTGATGAACGGACAACCATATACCAATGGAGGACATGCAATACGCATATGGCACTCCTTCAAGCCTGCCTGGTCGAAAAGCACCTTCACGTTGTCGCGAAGCTGGGTACCACGTACGATACTGTCATCGCAGAACAATACTCGCTTGCCCTTCAGCATCGCCTTGTTAGGAATCAGCTTCATCTTGGCTACCAATGAACGCATGCTCTGGTTGCTAGGAGTAAAGCTGCGAGGCCATGTAGGAGTATACTTGGCAATGCAACGCTGGTAAGGCACACCCTTGCCGGCAGCATAACCCATCGCCATACCAGTACCTGAATCAGGAATACCACTGCAGCAGTCTACCTCCACATCATCGGTCTTGGCGAGATTGAAGCCGTTGGTAAAACGCGCCTCCTCTACATTCTTGCCCTCGTAGGTAGATGTAGGGAATCCGTAGTAAACCCAGAGGAAAGAGCAAACCTGCATCTTCTTGTTGGCAGGCCGGATCTGCTCCATGCCATCAGCTTTAATCTTCACGATTTCGCCTGGTCCTACCTCATATTCTGTTTCATAATCAAGGTTAGGGAACGAGGTGGTTTCGCTGGAAGCCGCATAGGCACCTTCCTTCTTGCCAATGATGATTGGAGTACGTCCCCAACTGTCACGCGCACAGATAATGCCATCCTCGGTAAGGATCATCATGGTGCAGGAACCTTTGATGTGATGGAAAACGTTTTCGATACCTTCTCTGAAGGTTTTGCCCTGAATAATAAGCAGAGCCACCAACTCAGTTGGATTGGTACTACCCGAAGACATCTCTGCAAAGTGCATGTTCTTTTCGAGCAGAAGCTGAGTAAGTTCATCCTTGTTTACTATCTTAGCTACAGTGCAAATGGCAAAGCGGCCAAGATGAGAGTTCATGATGAGTGGCTGGGCATCTGTATCGCTAATCACGCCGATACCCGATGTAGCTCCTTCAAACTTGTTGAGTGTAGGTTCAAACTTCGTTCTGAAGTATGAACTTTCCAGATTGTGAATAGAGCGCACGAAGCCCTTCTCACTACTGTAGGTTGCCAAACCGCCCCGGCGTGTGCCGAGATGTGAGTTGTAATCTGTGCCGTAAAAGAGATCTGCGACACAGCTTTTCTTGGAAATAGTTCCGAAAATGCCTCCCATAAGAGTATAATTCTATGTTATAATTTTGTAATATGGGTGCAAAGGTAAATAAAAAACAGAAAATATGCAAGACTTTTTGCTTTTTTTCTGTAAAAACATGATAATGAGGGTAACTTGCTACCCTATTTCGAGAAAAATAAACGGCTACTGAAACAAAAAGCGCTCCGGCAATAATTACCGGAGCGCCATGATATGATTTCCTATGAAATTAATCTAACTTCAGGCTCTTCTTGATAGCCTCGATCTTATCCATCGCAGCAGCTGTGCAGCGGTTGTAG
>JAJWOH010000333.1:0-1116 GCA_021635485.1 Segatella copri
AACAGGTACTATGAGAAGATTGGGAAAAAGTGTGTAGATATAACTGAAGAAATACCATTTCCTATTCCTGCAAAATGGCAATGGGTAAGGATTCGTGATGTATTTCAATTAAATCCAAAGAATGAGGCTGATGATGAGACTTTAGCTGCATTTATTCCAATGGAAAAGATAAGCGCAGGTTATAAATCAGATTTCACTTTTGATTTGGTCAAATGGGGAAATATTAAAAAGGGATTTACTCATTTTGCGAATGGTGACGTTGCTTTTGCTAAAATCACGCCATGTTTTCAAAACAGAAAGTCTGCAATTTTCCATGACTTACCCAATGGAATCGGGTCAGGAACAACAGAATTAAAGGTATTGAGACCCTATGGAAATACAATAGACAGGTGGTATCTGTTGTATTTCTTAGAGTCTCCGTATTTCATAGATGAAGCAACGTTTAAGGGAACTGCTAATCAACAACGTATTGTTGTGGGTTACTTGGAAGACAAACTATTTCCATTGCCTACTCAAAAAGAGCAACAACGCATTGTTGCTCAAATAGAAAAACTATTTGAGCAACTGCGTTAATTGCTCTATCTTTTGGACTATTCGTTTCTGTTCTCGTAAAGGAGGTAAAGGAATCAAGTATTCAACCAATTTGACTCTGGAAATATTCGGCTGGGCACCTCCTTCTCCTTTCTTTATGAACGTATCTCTGCTTGCCATCAGAAAATAAAAGAGATACCAATTGAATACGACATAGGGAGTGCAGCCACAACAAGCTTGATTGGTCGTGAGTTCCTTGCCAACAATAGCTAATTTTCCTATAGTGGCGCCATACATGGCAATGAGGACATCTCCTATTTTATTCATACGCAGAGAGCAATCTTGGAAAGCTCTCTGCGTTATCTTTTCTTCTGTATCATATACAATACCATTGTTCAACTCACCTGTCTTAAGCCACAAAATATTGCCACCATAATAATCTTGGTTGCCGCGCTGAGGTGTAGAACCAGCACCCCAATCTCCAATTTGTCCCATTCTTGCCCAAGTCCAACTATTAGGAATTTCAAAAGGAATTTGCTCAGTTATATCCAAGCACTTTTTACCTATCTTCTCATAGTACCTGTT
>JAJWOH010000170.1:0-5506 GCA_021635485.1 Segatella copri
AGCCAGAAAACCAGTTCGGGATGACTCGGAGAAGAAGTTGCTTAAATCAGAGAAATCACCTCAAATTTAAATTTTAATTGTTAAAAAAGGCTACGTAGGTGTCTCCTTCCCCCACCAATGCGACACCTATTTGGTAGCAATGCGACACCTACCCCTACCAATGCGACACCTTTTTTGAAAGAAAAATACTATATTTGCACCATGAAAGAAATATTTGTGTTCATGGCGCAGGCATGCATCTGATATTTCTGGAAGTGGGTTCTGACTGGTTGGAAGTCTGGTACTCATCTTTAATGATATTGAATGATAATTTTAGAAGGAATAGGATATGGTAAATTATTTGACAAGTAAAAGACGGCGGTTGGTTGTAAAACTTACATCGATTCTTCCGCTTACTTTTGTGAAAGCAAAAAGAAGATTTAATATCTTGTTATGGGTGCTGTTATGTATCCCATGCCTATTGACCAGTTGCGATCATGATGTTCATGATTGCGAAGGGGGTGGAGGCTTGTCTGTTTCACTTGCATGGACAGATGAAGCCGACGAGGGCACGGAGGTGAAGGACGTGAAGCTCTGGATATTCAATGCCGATGACGGTTCCTTAGTTGAGGAAAAACATTATGGCAGTGCGCAGGAAGTAGCAAGCCAACGCTTTGCTCTTCCTGTAGGGCATTATCAGATTCTGGCTGCCACTAACCTTATAGAACCGTTTTTTATCGGTGAGGCTACAAGGGCAACCCTCAATATGAACCAACTCATGTTTGGATTGTCCAATCCAAGTGCCTCTCCCGACCATGCCTATTATGGTGTCACGGACATCGGTATAGACAAATCAAATGTCAACTACATAACCAAAAATGAAATGCGCCATATACTTGCAGAATTGACCATCTTCATTGAAGGAGTTCCTGACAATTTTGCAATGATAGGTAAGGTTCTGAATGTTGCAACCGGACTCCTTCCCCTGCAAAAGAATGAGGATGGAACATTCGGGACGGCAAGCTATACCAAGGAAGAGTGTGATATACCTTTGAGAATCGCAGTGCCTGGCGAAACTTTAAAAACGGAAACATTACGCTTGATGCCGACAGCCAATGGTTTTCATACCACCAAGTTGTTTATCCAACTGATTTCTCCTGGGGGAGTAGTTAGCAACTACGACATCGAAGCACCCGTCATGAAATCTGGCGGCAAGTACAAGATAAACTTAGAATTTGAGGAGATGAAACCTTACATGTATCTTACGAGCACGAAGATAGATGATTGGACTGAGGAATGGATATACCGTGGTGAAATTCTGAATCCGGAAGATTAAGCGACTCTATCATTTAAGCAAGAAACAAAACATAATTATAAACATCAAAAGTAAAAGACAATGAAAAAGAAGACTTATCTCTTTGCCCTGATGGCAATGGCATTGGCATTGGGCAGTTGTTCTGACAACGAGAACGGTATCGGGGGCGAGACCTCCAAGTATATCACCGTTTCTACCAGTATCGGCAATATGACACGTGTTGCCACAGATGCGAAAGGCGGTCAAACCTTTGAGGAGGGTGATGAAATCAGTGTGTATGCCTGGACAGGTGCCCCAACTGTAGCCCCTGAGACAAGCGAACGAGTGGTGAACAACGCTATCAACAAGTTGACTAACGGTTCATGGATATCCACTCCACAGATGCTTTGGAAGAACAACCGCGACAAGCATTATTTCATCGGTGTCTATCCTACAGCAGCAATATCCGACCTTTCTACCGGAGAATATACATTCGATGAGACAAAGCAAGTGGAAAGCGACCTCTTGGTGGCAGTCAACAAAGATGGCTTATCCTATAATGTCGATGAACAGCAAACAGTTCCGCTCACCTTTACCCACGTGATGGCTAAACTTGTAGTAAACCTCACCTATAAGAACCAGTGGGGAGCAGACGGACCTACAGTGGGCAACGTAATGGTAGGTAATGTTGTAAAAAAAGCTACCATCAATTATCTGACCAAGGTTGTAAGTCCTTCAACTGCTAATGAAGACAAAACCAATATCGAACTGCCGGCTATAACCGCCAATAAGCAATATGCATCTATCCTTATCCCGCAGGATGGCATCCAGAAGATTACAGTCAAGATTGGCGGTACCAACTATACTTATGATAACTTAACACCTTTCAAGTTTGAAAGCGGCAAGATTACAACCGTCAACCTGGAGGTAGGACGTGATGGAATTCTCCTGAATGATGTAAAGATTACCAATTGGGAGACCAGTACCCCTATCAACGGCGAAGCACTCGATTAATTTAATATTCAACTCTTAAAACAGAACGATATGAAAGTAATACAATTTTTCGCAATAACAGCCATGGCAGCTGCCATGCTTACCAGCTGTTCTAACGACGAGGAACTGGTACAGAGCAATTTCCCTAGTGATAACATCATCCGCGTTACTGCCGGTGTGAATAATGCCAAGACCCGTGGAACCGAGGCAAATGGTTCGCTCTTGGATAAGGACTTCCTCCTGACCATCGTGAACAAGAATGCCGAGAAGTATACCTATATTAATAAGCAGTTCTCTAAGGATGCCGGTGAATGGAAATGTTCTGAAACCCTGCTTTGGCAGAACGCCAAAACACCGGTAGATATCGCAGCTTTTGCTCCGGCTCAGACAGCGGTATTCGATAACGTTTATAAAAGTAATGCATTCCAATCTTTCGCTTATAGCGTAGCTGCCGACCAGACAGATGGAAGTGCCAATAACGACCTGCTTTACTATTATAAAAAAGACTTTAATCCTGGAGATGAACTCGTGGATAAGAAACTGAATCTCCAGTTCAATCACGCTTTTAGCATGATCGATATCGTCGTTACCCTGGGTACCCAGTTTAATGTGCCGAATATTCCGTCAGAAACCCCTATTACAGAGGTAACCGTAGAAGGAACTAAGCTGGAGGCAGATGTAAATGTAACTAACGAAACGGGCATCGTAACCGTCAAGGAATCAGCTAAAGCTACCGTCATTACCGCCACCAAGGGCGCCTTTACCTCTGTAAATAACGATGTTAAAAAGTCATGCACTTCAAAGTTCTCTTGCATTGCCATTCCGCAGACCATTGCAGCCAAGACCTTCAAGATTATATTGAATGTAAACGGCAAGTTCTATGAATGGACTTTAGCAGATGCTATCACCCTGAAAAGCGGATATAAATATACCATCAATCTTACCATGGGTAATGATGTGGCATTGACAAATTCTGAAAGCTTTACCGCTAAACCATGGACTGCAAGCGAAGACTCCGGCAGTTCTATTGAAACAGAATAAGAATCATAAACTTTTAAAAGAACGATTATGAAATATCAGAAAATATTAGGCTTGGTTGCAACTGCCGGTTTGTTCCTGGCTGGTTGTACAACAGATTCCGATACCCAGAATACATGGTTCAGCGATCCGAGTGCAGTCCGCATTTCGGCTTCGGTGGGCAGCACCTTCACACGCAGTAATCCGACAGCAGGACTTGATGAAGGCTTGAAGAGTTTTAATTCTGGAGATAAGATTGGCGTAACTAATGGTGGTACATCGGTCATCTATTCCTTCGATGGTACCGATTGGTCGCCGGGTAATAATACCGATTATCTGGTATGGGATACGAAGAACATGTCTTTCCAGTGCTGGTATCCAGCCGATGGCAAGAACTCCTTTGATAAGGGCTATATCCAGGCAGACCAGAGTGATGCCCAAAAGATTGTGAACTCAGATTATATGGCAGCAGAGATAAAGCCTGCTTCTATTCCAGAAGATAAAGTGCTCAAAGTAGAACTGGAGCGCAAGACTGCCCGTCTGATTCTTAACATCAGTCACTTTAACGCTCAGTTTGCTGATGTTGCAAAGATCGATCGTGTCAATATCATAAGCAAGGCATCTACTGATGCCGACGAGGCTTCTACCGTCACCATCAATCCATTCCCGGTTGCGGGTGAAGGTGGTGAAGTAGGTAAAGTTGGTACTACTTATACTGCCCTGGTGGCTCCTGGAGCTATCGAGGCAAAGCTCTATTTGCCTTCAGAAGAAGCTGCCACAACTCCTCTTGTTGTCAAGACCGGTGCCCTGGAAGCTGGCAAAAGCTATACCTACAACCTCATTGTGGGTAAAGATGCTGTAACCATTGATGATATGACTGTAGCAGAATGGAAGCCAGGAGAAACTACTGGTGGTGAAGCTCTGGAGAGACCGGATTACTTGACTTTCACAGCGGATGCATATCAGTATTTTAGGATGGCATGCACTGGTGAATATGAACTCTCTGGCCTAGAGTATTCCGTAAACTTCGGAGAATGGAAAAAATATACTTCCGGTACTTCTGTTACGTTTGGTGGAAAGTATGGTGATCTCCGCTTGCGTGGTACAAATGTAACTGGTACAGCAGAAAATGAAAAAAAGTATGCTACTATCAGCCTCTCCCGAGACGTAAAAGTGAAATGTATAGGTGATATCCGTACATTGCTCGACTACAATGATTACAAGAATGTTAATACTGCCAATGCCCGTTTCTGCTATCTGTTTTACAAGTGTAATGTATTAACCTCTGTTCCTAAATTGCCAGCCAAGGATTTGGCAGATCGCTGCTATCATAATATGTTCGCAGAATGTACTGCTATAGAAAAGGCTCCGGAATTGCCAGCTACAAAATTGAAAGAATACTGTTATTATTGTATGTTTGATGGTTGTACAGCTCTAACAGAGGTCCCGGATTTACCTGCCGAGGATTTGCCAGAACAATGCTATCACTGGATGTTCTTAGGTTGTAAGGAACTTGTAAAGGGTCCAAAAATTTCAGCTGCAACAATATCACAATACAGCTGCTATGGAATGTTCTCTAGTTGTGCGAAATTATCTTCTGTCGCATTATTAATGCCAAACGATGAAATTGAAAAGAATGTTCGTTATGGTCTTCAAAATTGGCTGGGTGATAACACAGGAACAAGTGCAACTACCCGCACTCTCGTAGTAAAAGACAAAGCGGCATACGATGCATTGAAATCAAATTCATATCTCCCATCCCAATGGCAGATTAGCTCATCATGCACCGTACAGAATGAAAACGGTAGCCCTATAACAGAATAAGAAGTTAAGTTAACGAAACTAACTCATAGTTTTGTGGGTCAAAACTCATAGTTTTTGATTGCGTAACTCACCGTTTTGTATACTGCAAGAGCTTAACCTCTTGCAGGCTTCTCTAAAAAAAATAACACGGACAAATTGAATTTGTCCGGACAAATTGTCCGGCTCCTTGTAAGTGATTCTTTATCAGACAATTACAAGGGCTCGAACAAAAGAGCCGGACAAATTGAATTTGTCCGTGTTATTTTTTTAACACTAAAAAATACGGTCGCTCTGCTTGTTTCTAACTTAATTTTTATATATTTGCAGTTGCTTAGCTAAGGCTATCGGCAACATGGAGGCATATTAGATGCTCAAGGATATGCCTATATATAATAAGGTATAGAATAGCCTATATATAAT
>JAJWOH010000029.1:0-7149 GCA_021635485.1 Segatella copri
CTCTCTAACGTATAATAGAGAATGAGCGCTGTATAAACCATCTTGGCACCGGCACGTTTGGCAACATGCGAAATCTTCTCGACAAATGCACGCTGGGTGAACTTGTCCTTATAGTCCATAAAGTCTGGTAAAGTCATACTACTTATAGTTTATAGTTTATAATTTATAGTTTATAGTTACGACCGCTTCTCGTAGAAGAGGACTGCCTTGATGAAGGTCTCCATCTTAGGCTCCTTATGATGGTTTACGCGATAGGCGATAATCATCTGGAGAAGTGCCTTGACAAAACACGCCAGCAACAGTCCGATGATGACGGCGATGACCGTGGCGAGCATCTTGCCATTCTCATAGATAGGCGACTTGTCGGGGAAACAGGACAGTACCAGTACGGGGAGGACGGTGATGAAACCGCCGATGGTGAGCTGGCTGCGCTTGGAACCGCCCATGTCGAGTATTGCCTGCTTATCGAAAAGATAATCGTCCAGCTCCATGCGGGTAATGCCATAGTTCTCCAACTTCGGGAAATCGGGCTCATTGCCATATTTCGCTATCTTGCCCGTTACCTTATGTTCGAAATCATCTAATATCTGCTTTTCCGGTTCTCTGAGTTTCATAATCTTGCTAGTTTTTAAAATCGTTTAAAAATGAATGCATCTTATACCTTATTATATATAAAGGCTGCGATGCTGAAAAAAAAGAAAGCAGTGCCCCTGTAAGCCGAGTTCTGTGTTCCTATATCAGATATGCTGTTATGCTGTGTTCATACCAGATATAAGAACGTCTGTCATTTATCTAGTCCCAAAGTCACCCTTGGGCTCAAGCACTCTACCCTCCACAGCAGCCCTAAGGCAATCGGACGAGCCGCCCTCAATCTGCGGTATACATGAGCTTACAGCTCCCAGATGGCACAGCCTGACGATCACCCGCCAGCTGGTGGTCTCTTACACCACCTTCTCACCCTTACTCTCACCACCCCAGACTGGACAAACGGGATAAGTGAAAGCGGTTATTTTCTTCTACCGACACCTACTGTCACCAATAGCTTCTAGTTTCGGAAGTGGGATGCTCTATGCTGCCCGGACTTTCCTCTCGCACCTGAAAGATGCCAGCGACAGACCGGAGCACTGCTTTCGTCATGCAAAAGTACAAAAAACTTTTGATACTATCGCACGATTCCCCACTTTTTTATGCATCATTAGTTATTCGCAAGGCTATTTTCACTCTTTTCCCCCGGTTAAACCGAGTTTCCGAGCCGCTGCCTTTTAACAGATATTCAATAATTGACAAAAGATAGTTTCATATACAAAACTAAGATTTTCATGCTTACATTCAAATATTTGTGAATTTAGGGCATTTCTTGTTTAATAGCCGTTAAAGTGTTAATTTAAAATGTTAAAACGGAATAAATTTATGCAGAGAATGAACCGAATATCAAAAAATGACCCTATATTTGCAACCGGAAAACAGAGCGATGCATGACAAGCTGACTTTTGGCATGATATTAGCTGTTGCAGTTCCAAGGAAAAGAAAAGTAAACAATAAAAAAATAAGAGACATGAAAAAATTAAGTAATTATGTTGTGGCTGTGCTCTGCGTAGGTTCGCTCGCATTTTCAGCCGGTGCTTTCATGAAAGTAAATGCTACACCTGCAGTTACCGCTGCGCCAGCAGGTCAGCCTGTAGACTTAACCTATGCTGCCGAGAAGGCGCTGCCTGCTGTAGTACATATTAAATACGTACAGAACTCGAAGGTGAAGACGGTAGATGTTCAGGACGACCCATTTGGAGGTTTCTTCGACCCGTTCGGCTTCTTCGGCAACCCAGGTCAGGGCAACGGAGGCACACGCAAGCAGCAGGTGCAGACTCCGAAGAGAGAGGCTACAGGTTCGGGCGTCATCATCAGTCAGGACGGTTACATCGTTACCAACAACCACGTGGTAGAAGGTGCTGACGAGCTGACCGTAACGCTGAACGACAACCGAGAATTCTCGGCTCGCATCATCGGAACCGACAAGACTACCGACCTCGCCCTCATCAAGGTAGACGGCAAGAACCTGCCTACCCTGCCTATCGCCGACAGCGACAAGGTGAAGGTGGGTGAATGGGTCATCGCCGTGGGCAACCCATTCGGACTGAACAATACGGTTACAGCCGGCATTATCTCTGCCAAGGCACGTTCACTCGGTGCCAACGGTGTAGAGAGTTTTATCCAGACCGATGCTGCCATCAACGCAGGTAACTCGGGCGGTGCACTCGTCAACACCCAGGGTGAGCTGGTAGGAATCAACGCCATGCTCTATTCACAGACCGGTTCTTACGCCGGCTACGGTTTCGCCATCCCTACCTCTATCATGAACAAGGTGGTAGACGACCTGAAGAAATACGGCAGCGTACAGCGCGTGATGCTGAGCATACAGGGAAGCGATGTGCTGAACTATATCAATGCCCAGAAGGAGAACGGCAAGGAAGTGAACCTGGGAACCAACGAGGGTGTTTACATTGCCAAGGTTGATGAAGACGGCAACGGTGCTGAGGCAGGACTGAAGGAAGGTGACGTGATTACCAAGGTTGACGGCAAGAAGGTGACCAAGATGGCTGAGCTGCAGGAAATCCTGAACGGCAAGCGCCCTGGCGACAAGATGAGCATCACCTACCTGCGCAACAAGAAGGCAAGCACCAAGACCATCACGCTGAAGAATGCCCAGGGTAACACTTCGGTTATCAAGAGTGCCGACCTCGACGTGCTCGGTGGCAGCTTCCGCCCTGTTACAGAGAGCCAGAAGAACCAGCTCAACATCAAGTATGGTGTAGAGGTGATGAAGGTGAACAGCGGCGCCCTGAAGGATGGTGGCATTTCACGCGGTTTCATCATCCAGCGCATCAATGACAGCAATATCACATCGCTCGATGACCTGCAGAAGGCTGTGAAGAGTGCTTCTACCAGCAAGGACCCAGTGCTCTACATCCAGGGTATATGGCCAACCGGCAAGAAGGCTTACTTCGCTGTTCCGCTGCAGAAAGACTAAGAGTAAGAGTCTTAAGAGAAACGTCTCATGATTGAGTAGTGAAAAAGGCATTTTTACTGCCAAAAAACTCAAGAAACAGACAAAAATCAATAAAATAGTAGGTATTTCTGAAAAATATCTACTATTTTTTTTGGTATTTAAGTAAAAAAGTGTATTTTTGCAACTACTTAAAATTTGATGCCAGCATGAGACAATTAAAAATTACTCAGTCAATTACGAATCGCGCAAGCGCATCGTTGGAAAAATATCTTCAAGATATTGCTCATGAGGAGCTGCTCTCTACAGATGAAGAGGTGGAGCTCGCTCAGCGTATAAGAAAAGGTGACCGCAGGGCATTGGAGAGATTAACAAAAGCCAACCTCCGTTTCGTGGTGTCTGTTGCAAAACAATACCAGAACCAGGGGCTCAGTTTGCCTGATCTTATCAACGAAGGAAATGTGGGGCTTATCAAGGCTGCACAGAAATTCGATGAAACCCGAGGGTTTAAGTTTATCTCTTACGCCGTTTGGTGGATTCGCCAAAGCATTCTGCAGGCTATAGCCGAGCAGAGCAGGATTGTGCGCCTTCCGCTCAACCAGGTGGGAAGCGTTAACAAGATTAACAGGGAGATGAGTAAGTTCGAACAGGAGTTTGAACGCAAACCGAGTTTAGACGAAATGGTTGACCGCGTAGACTTGCCGGAAGACAAGATAGAGGACGCCATGAAGGCTTCGTCAACAAGCCGCCACCTGAGCGTGGATGCTCCTTTTTCTGACGATGAAGAAGGCAGCATGCTCGACCTGATGGCCAATTCGGATAAACCGACCGACAATGAGCTGCTGACAGAGTCGCTGAGAGCAGAAATAGAAAGACTGCTCGGCACGCTGCCGGACAAAGACCAGAAAATCATTGCTGCCTTCTATGGCATCGGGACTCCTGAACTGTCGCTCGAAGAAATCGGAACCAAGTATCATCTTACAAGGGAAAGAGTGCGCCAGATTAAGGAAAAAGCTATCAGGCGACTCCGGACCAGTACGAAAAATAATCTGCTGAAGTCCTATCTGGGATAAGGAAATATCCGCATAACTGATGGGGCAGACAGCACAAAACAAAATAAGACAGAAAAAGAAATGAAAATTACAAAAATTGCATTCGCATCTATCGCATTAGCATGTTTCAGCTCGCTCTCTGCATCTGCTAAGAACGATGCTAAGACTGCATACATCTTTGGATTTGCCTCGTCGTTTAATGACTCGACAGTCTATTTCACAGACGTACAGAAGGTTGATTCTGCCTACTTCACCCGCAAGAGCAAGTTTCTGGTAAGCCGCGAGAACTATTCATACCAGTTGCGCGACTATCTGGAGCAGCAAGGTGCCGGCAAACGCACATGTATCGTGATGTTTGACTTCGACCAGAAGAAAGCTGAAAAGAAATGGAACAAACTCTATGCAAGATACATACAGAAGCCAAAGGCTAAGAAGGCAAAGAACGGACAGCAGACGAACGATGCGCCTAGCCCTTATCAGGTGAAGACCATCAACCCTACAGATTTTCATTTTTCATCTGTTCAGCCAAACGATGAAGAGGTTGAAGAGGTAAAAGTGAAGAAGGCTAAAAAAGCCAAGAAAGAAAAGCGCAGAAAAGGCGCTAAATAAGGAGTTAAAGGAGTTAAGGAGTTAAGGAGTTAAGACAATAGTCTTTTTGGCGCAGTTTTTAAGCTGAAAGACATACGTCTTAACTCCTTAACTCCTTTAACTCCTTAACTCCTTTAATATCATTTTCTACTTCAGGTTCTGCTTGAACCAGTTAGCTATCTGGCGAAGCAGATGGTTGCGGGTATTGCCACCCGAAATGCCATGATTGCGGTTCGTGTACCACAGGGTTTTGAAGTCCTTGTCTGCCTGAACCAACGCCTCAGTATATTCGAAGGTATTCTGCGGATGAACATTGTCATCTGCCAATCCGTGACAGATAAGCAACGCACCATGCTGCTGCTTTACACGCTCGATAGGGTTCACCTTGTAACCCTCTTCATTCTCCTTAGGAGTGCGCATGTAGCGCTCAGTATAAACCGAATCATAGAAGCGGTAGCAGGTAGGAGGAGCCACAGCCACACCTGCCTTGAACACAGGACGGCCCTCGCTCATACTCATCAGCGTATTGAAACCACCATAGCTCCAGCCCCAAATGCCGATATTATCCTTGTCTACATAAGGCAGAGAACCCATGTAGAGAGCTGTCTCAACCTGATCTTTCGACTCTAAATCGCCCAGACGGAGATAAGTAGACTTCTCAAACTCAGCTCCTCTTCCGCCTGTTCCACGACCATCTACGCAGACAATGATGAATCCTTCCTGTGCAAGATAATAATCGAAAGCACCGCCATTGCCCATACTGCCCGTGCTCCATGAATCGAGTACCTGCTGGTTGCCCGGACCGGAATACTGGAAGAGGATGACAGGATACTTCTTGCTGGCGTCGAAATCAACCGGCTTTACCATCCAGCCGTCCAGTTTCACACCTTCGGAAGTGGTGAAAGAGAAAGTCTCGCGCTTGCCCCAATTATACTTCCGGGTCTTTTCGAGCAGCTGCTTGTTGTCTTCCAATGTCTTGATAAGCTTGCCCTTGTTGCTGCGCACGGTGAAGACATAAGGATGGCTGTAGCTGCTCCAGGTGTTTACGAAATAGCGGTAATCGCCCGAGAAGTTAGCCGAGTTGGAACCAGCCGCATCGGTAAGGCGCTCCACCTTTCCGTTCTTATGAGCCACATAAACCTGTCGGTCGTGCGCATTGAGTTTGGCAGCCTGGAAATAAACATCGCCCGTCTTCTCATCCATTCCGTAGATAGAGGTAACATCATAGTTGCCCTTCTCTACCTGGCGCAGGAGCTTGCCGTTCATATCATAGAGATAGAGATGCATGAAGCCGTCGCGGTCGCTAGGCAGCAGGATGTTCTTCTTGCCCACGATGCTGTTTTCAATCACCTCTTCCTTTACAAACTTAGGCACACTCTCCTTGATGAGCATCCTGCTCTTGCCGGTGAAAGGATTGACTGCATAGAGGCGCATGTCGTCCTGATGGCGGTTCATCGTATAGACAATCAGACTGTTGGCGTCTGGCGATGTCTTGATGCGTGGATAATAGCCGTCAGAATCTACAGGCACTTCGAGTGCCACGGTCTTTCCGTTCTTCATATCATAGCTCCAGAGGCTCACCTTAGAGTTGTCCTGTCCTGCCTTAGGATATTTATAGGAATACTCTCCAGGATAGTCGTGATACTCGCTACGGGTAGGATGAGAACCCTCGAACATCTGCAGAGAATAGGTCTTAACATGCGATTCGTCGAATCGGATCCAGCCGATGGCAGTTCCATCCGCATTCCATGAAAAAGCACGGTTGAAGCTGAATTCCTCTTCGTAAACCCAATCAGGAATACCATTGATTACCTCGTTGAACTTACCGTCACGGGTAATCTGGGTTTCCTTATCTCCATCGGTAACAAAGAGATTGTTATCCTTTACGAAAGCGATGTGGCGTGAATCAGGCGACCAGGTAGCCACCTGCTGGTTAACGCCCTGAGAAAGTTTCTTCAAACACTTCTTAGCAATATCATATATGAAATACTCTGCCTTGAACGAGCGGCGGTAGATAGCCTCGCGATGGGTCATGATAAGCAATTTCTTACCATCAGGACTGATTACATAACCTTCAATCTGTCCGAAAGGAGCCTTGGCTGCGTTCACATCGAAGAGGATGCTCATCTGCTTGCCTGTCTTGAACGAATAACTGATAACCTGCTTGCCATCATTGCTGACAGAAGCATACAAATCGGTGCCATCAATAGGGTTAATACCGGTAACATAAGAGGCAGCAAACTCGCCGGAGGTAATGGCCTTCAGGTCGAGTTTATCTGCAGCATGCATTGCTGAAACCATCATGACAGTTGCAATAAAAACTGGAAATCTTTTCATGTGTTAATCTTTATGTAATGCCTCAATAGGCGAATAATCTTCGTCATTGAGCAGTTGTTTTACTGTTACTTTAGGGTTGCGCTTTACATAAGCGCTGATTGTCTTCACATACTTGGTCTTGAAAATCTCCTTGCCCATCGCCTTGTTTACAGCCCACATAATCTTGCCCAT
>JAJWOH010000029.1:7249-11357 GCA_021635485.1 Segatella copri
TCCGGAATCCAACTGTTCAGACGCGAGAAGGAAGATTTCAGCTGCTCGTTGATGTCTTCCATATTTGCAAATTCTGCCTCAGCATCGGCGATAAGCGCCTGCAGGGTAGAATCCTGATAGAACATGAGGAAACGGTTGCTGATATTGGCGTCGGTAATGGTGCCAAGCTGGAGCATTTTCTCTATCAGCGTACGGGTTTCTATCGGGTAATCGGTATTCATCTGCTGCAGGGCAGAGAAATCACCGGTAGTAAGATATCTGCTTTCCAATCGGTCGTAACGCTGTACCGACAGGGGCACAGCCTCTCCTTCCTCGTTCGGCTTGAACTTAAACTCGCAGGCCGAACTGAGAAGCACTATTGCTAATATGACTATATAATTAAAAAACCTTTTCACGATAATTCACAAATCTTCGAGTTACGACTGCAAAAATACTAAAAATTATTTAAATTACCAAGCTTTTTTGCTAAAAAATCATACGCATTCGCAAAAAAAATGGGTTTTTCTCTTAAATTTGTTTGCAAAATAGCCAGTAACGAGCAAAACGTAAGTCTTTTTTGCTCATTACTGGCTATTTGTGCATTTTTTCTGCTTATCAGATGATAAAAGAAACTGCTTATCGGATCATGACAGAAACAGAAACCCGAACCGGCTCTTCTATCTGTTTCTTCCAGGCTTTCAACCACTCATACCACTCCTTCTCGCCCTTGAAACCATAGGTTTCGTTGGCACTGGTATAAGCAAGCTTATAACTGAGCTGGCTGCCCGCAGGTTTCACCACCTGAGTATAGCAATCCTTATTGGCTGGCTGCTGACTTACCAGGGCTGACTGTGGCACATAAATGCCCAAGCCTACGGTCTCCAGCTTGTGCTTTCCATCGTCCTTACCTGTTGGCCAGTCGCTGCCGTAACAGCCACGCAAACCCTTGCCATCAGCAAATTCGCTGGAACCCTTTACGTTGATGAGTCCTGTAGCAAACTGATAATCAGAAACATCCTTGTTGAAGAATACATCTACGTCGAAATCGCGATGACCGGCATAGATGGTGTAGCGGATGGTGGCATTGACAGGCTGCAAGCCCGGAGCCGGAACCCAACCCTTATCCACGACCTCGACGATGGCACGGAGCGGACCTTCTGAAATGACGCGCTGCTCCTGGTATTTCACGTTGTTGAACAGCACCTGGTCTTTACCGTCCCAGCCACGGAGCGCACCCAGTCCATAGGTATTGCCTACCCAGAGACAATCATCGCCCGAACCAGCCTGAATCTGCTCATCTGAAGGATAGAACTGTGTATCCTGAATCACCAGCCCCTTGTTGATTTTGCCATAAAGGTCGATGGTCTGACGATGGTCGAAATAAACACGCATGGCAATCAGTTCGCTTTCGAAACAGATGCCATGAGAATGGACGTAGTGATAAGGATCCTTGGTCTTCTTATCAAACGAGATGCTACGCAGATAAATATCCTGCCTGTTCTTAGCCAGTTTCCTGTTTCTGCTTGGCAGACAGAGTTCGGCAAAGGTACGAGCCGGATACTGTGCCTGCTCGCCCTCACGATAGAGCTGCAACTGATAAGTCTTGGTCTCTTTCTTGCCCAAATCGGCAAGGAAACAGAGTTCATCGTTTGTACAATCGCGGTTGATGTCGTCGAGCTGTGAAGGAATCTCCTTGCCGTCAACGGTTACTACAGCGCGCTGAATGTCACCGATAGCGCCCAACTTGCTGAGATCTACCACAACCGGAACATCGGTTCTCGCCACCTTGGAAGGGTTGGAAACCGACACCTGGAAATTAGCCTGCGCCTGGGCTGACAGAACCATCAGCGAAACCAGCGCCATCATCATTTGTCTTTTCTTCATAGATTTTATTTTTAAGTTTGTTTATGAATAGTCTATTCAAGTTTCGCAAGTAAGCCCCACACGCCCTGAAAGGGCAGAAGCTCCTAGCCCAGGGCATCGCCCTGGGTTATTATGGACGCAACCCTGTCGCCCTGTAAGGGCAAAAGCTTTGTATATTGCCAGGTATTTGAAAGCTTTTGCCCTTACAGGGCGCCTTGCTGATTACTATTATACCCAGGGCGCTGCCCTGGGCTAGGAGCTTCTGCCCTTTCAGGGCGTGCTGCTTCTAGGAGCTTTTGGGCCTTCAGCCCGTACTTAAACCACATGCGAAACTTCAGTTTATTGTCTACAACTGCGAGAAGAGTTTCTTGCCCTTGGCGTAATATTGCCAGATGATAGAGAGATTGTAAACCTGCGGAATCTCCCCCTTTACCCTACTCGCCTGTATCTTTCTGCGATCTTCGTCAAACTCATGTTTCCATGCCTTGAAAGCCCGGCGCGCCTTGAAGATTGCCTTAAAGTCGCCCCAGTTGCGTTTCAGCACCAAGGTCTCGAAAGCTGCAAGGTAATCCAGGAACCGACGCACGCGCATTACATGATTTATCTCACTATCACTCAAGTTCTTATAAAGCATGGTTAAATTATTTCTGAAATTCAGATAAGTCTTCATCGGATTGCCTTTCGGCAGGGTTCCACCACCCACATGATAAACCTCACTCTCAGGAATGCAGAAGATTTTCCTGCCCATCAGACGCAAGCGCCAGCAAAGATCTATCTCTTCATTATGGGCAAAGAAACGGCCGTCTAAACCGCCGGCAGTCCAATAATCCTTTGAGCGGATCATCATACAGGCACCCGTAGCCCACAAGATTTCCTGCTGGTAATCATACTGCCCGTTATCGCGCTCTACCGTATCAAAGATGCGGCCGCGACAGAACGGATAGCCGTATTTGTCGAGGAATCCGCCGCAAGCACCAGCATACTCAAAACTGTCCTTATCGTATTCCGCAAGCAGCTTAGGCTGACAGGCAGCCACCTGCTGATGCGAATCCATAAACTCGATGAGCGGTGTAAGCCAATGATGCGAAACCTCCACATCGCTATTCAGGAGCACGTAATATTCTGCATCTATCTGCTTCAAGGCACGGTTATAGCCTTCAGCAAAGCCGAAATTCTGCTCCAGCACGATGGTCTTCACCTGAGGAAACTGAGTCTCCAGAAGGTGCATCGAACCATCAGAAGAAGAATTGTCTGCCACCCAGATTTCAGCATCCTGACGGGAATATTCGATGACATTCGGAAGATACTTTGCCAGCATCTTCTGACCATTCCAGTTTAATATAACGATTGCTACTTTTGCCATATTTATTGTAAACTCTTTAATCTGTTATTCAGGAGATTGGTAAACTCATAGTTCTTGAGTCCCCATTTGGGAGCAACCAGCAGTTCTTTTGGCGACTGACTGACGAAGCGCTCCAGCACCAAATCCTTTCTGAGCAGCCGGATGTATTTCACGATGACATCAATATATTCCTCTACCGTGTAAACATGGAAGGGGTGCTCAGCATATTCCTGTGCCAGCCGGGTGCCCCTGATAATCTGCATCTGATGAATCTTGAGAATATCAAGCGGCAAGGAAGAGATGAGAGGAGCCTGACGCAGACTTTCTTCCGCAACTTCTCCCGGCAAACCGATGATGATGTGGCCGCCCGTAAGGATTCCCCTGGCATGAGTACGCTCCACGGCACTACGGCAACAGGCAAAATCATGTCCGCGGTTGATGCGTTTCAAGGTTTCATCATTGGCACTCTCAATGCCATATTCCACCAGTACGAAGGTGCGGTGGTTCAGTTCTTCCAGATAATCGAGCAATTCATCGCTCACACAATCCGGACGGGTTCCGATAACGATTCCCACCACATCTTCCACCTCAAGAGCCTCTTCATACATCTGCCTCAGTTGCTCCACCCTGGCGTAAGTATTGGTATAAGCCTGGAAATAAGCCAGATATTTCATATCAGGATACTTCCTGCTGAAGAAAGCCTTTCCCTCCTCCAGCTGTTCAGTAATCGACTTTTTCCGGTCGCAATAGCTGGGATTGAAGGTGCGGTTGTCGCAATACGTACATCCGCCACTCGAAATCCTCCCATCTCTGTTAGGACAGGAGAATCCCGCGTCTATCGAAATCTTCTGAACACGGAAATCAGGAAACTGCTTCCGGATCCATGTTCCAAAATCGTTGTAATACATTGGACTTTGAACTTTA
>JAJWOH010000029.1:11457-33111 GCA_021635485.1 Segatella copri
CTGCTTCCGGATCCATGTTCCAAAATCGTTGTAATACATTGGACTTTGAACTTTATGATTAGCCCTATTTACTATAAACTATTAACTATCAACTAAAGAAGCTCTGCCTTCAGCGCCGTCTTATCGTGATTGAAATCACCCAGGCGAACCTTGATAAGCTGGTTGTCGTATTCTTCCTTGGCGAGAGCCGGCGAAAGTTCTACGCGGATATAGTTCTTGGTGAAGCCATGCATCGCCTTGCCTCTTGGCGCCTTCTCGAAGAGAACCTCAGCCTCTGTACCGATGTATTGAGCATAGAATTCCTGCGTCTTCTGATCGCTCAACTCCAACAGTCGCTTGGAGCGCTTCTTCTTCTCCTTCTCGTCAACCACATACGGAATCTTCAAGGCAGCCGTGCCCGGACGCTCAGAATAAGGGAAGACGTGAAGCTGGGTAACAGGCAGACTCTTCAGAAACTCATAGCATTCTTCAAAACACTCCGGAGTTTCGCCGCGACAGCCCACCATCACATCGACACCGATAAACGCATCAGGCATCTTCTCCTTGATAAGATTCACCTTATGGGCAAAGAGCGCCTTGTCGTAACGGCGGTGCATCAGCTTGAGCACCTCATCGCTTCCGCTCTGCAGAGGAATGTGGAAATGAGGCATAAAGGCACGACTCTGGGCACAATACTCTATGAGATCATCATCACAGAGATCAGGCTCCAGACTCGAGATGCGGTAGCGCTTGATTCCTTCTACCTGATCCATCGCCTTGACAAGGTCGATGAATCGCTCGTTGGTAGTCTGACCGAAATCACCGATATTCACACCGGTAATGACGATTTCCTTACCGCCCTCAGCAGCCGCCTGCTCACATTGAGCCACAAGCGACTGGATGCTCGGGTTGCGCGAATTGCCTCGGGCAAAAGGAATGGTGCAATAGGTGCAATAATAATTGCAGCCGTCCTGCACCTTCAGGAAATAACGGGTACGGTTGCCACGCGAGCAAGAAGGCTGGAAGGTCTTGATTTCCTTCGTCTTCACGCTATAATGCTGATGAAGTGCCGCTGCATCGCCGTTCTGAGAACTTTCCGCATTGCAGTCTTGAGCAACTTCCTCACCACCGTTCTGAGGATTCAGAGAAGCCAATCCGTTTTCCTGAGCAAACTTCTGTGCCCATGCATCGCTGAGATATTGAATCAAGTGAGCCTTCTCATTAGCACCCAACACCAGGTCTACACCCTCTATCTTGCTGACATTCTCAGATTCGAGCTGCGCATAACAGCCCGTCACGATAACGAATGCGCCCGGATTGTTTCTCACCATCCGGTGGATAGCCTGACGGCATTTATGATCGGCAACTTCTGTTACCGAGCAGGTGTTAATAAGACAAATATCAGCTTTCTCCCCCTTTTTAGCAGTAATGACGCCCATATCTTCGAGCATTTTGCCAAAAGTGGAAGTTTCAGAGAAGTTGAGTTTGCAGCCTAGCGTATAGTAAGCTGCCTTTTTACCTTGGAAGGCACTTGAATCTATCATAAATTATCTTTTCTAATATTCTAAAAGGTAACCTAAAAAAAATGAAACATAGTCTCTATAAAACGAAAAAGCCGCTAGACCGAAGTCCAGCGGTTGTTTCTCTCATTTTTTCGTTCGCAAGTAATTTCAAATTACTTAGCAGAATCAGCAGCAGCTGTATCAGCAGCAGCAGTGTCAGCAGCAGTTGTATCTACCTGAGCTGTGTCAGAATCAGCAGAAGCTGTGTTCTGAGCTGTTTTGTTACCACATGATGCGAAAGAGATAGCTGCGATAGCTACGAACATAAAAACTAATTTCTTCATTTTCTTTGCTTTTTTAAAATCTGTAAAACAATCATTTGTTCTTTTGAACGATGCAAAGGTAAGCATTTTTTTGATACGTTGTTCTTTTTTTTGCGACTTTTTTTTAGGCGTTTTTGTAACAAAATTACAAATCGCTATAAATCAACCACTTACAAAGTGCTAACAAAGGTTAAAGTTTTTGATGTGCTCGGAAACAGCCTAATTTTAACACTTTTCGGTGTTTTTTAGCGTAACAAGGGTGCGCGCCAACACCTCTTCAGAGCAGCACAATATACATATAATAAGGTACGCGCGCGAGGGAAAGAACAGAAACTTTTTCTGCCTGAGAGAGAAGATTTTCTGCCTGAGGAAGAAGATTTTCTGCCTGAGAAAGAATATTTTTCCCAAGAAATCGTCCCCCAAAACTTTGATTGCCGAGATTTTTTTCGTAACTTTGCACTCAAAACAAAAAAACAAACAGACAGAAAATGATACAGCTAAAAGAAAATCAGGGCATTCCCCGCAGCATTCTCCTGATGATGGCTATCGTCGCAGGACTCACCGTAGCCAACTGCTACTACAATCAGCCGCTTCTCGAACTCATCCGCCACGACCTGGATATTACCGAGCAGAAGGCTAACCTCATCACCGTCATTACCCAGATAGGTTATGCGCTGGGCTTATTCTTCCTCATCCCCTTGGGCGACATGCTTTCGCGCAAGAAACTCATCCTTGTCAATATGACCATTGCTGCATTGATGGCAATTGTGATGGCTGCAGCGCAAAACGTTTGGATGCTCTGGGGAGCTTCACTGCTGATTGGCGCCTGTTCGGTGATTCCGCAGTTCTTCATTCCGATAGCCGGACAGTTTTCGGAACCCAAGAACAAGAGCAGGAATATGGGCATTGTACTCTCCGGACTGCTGACGGGCATTCTTGCCTCACGAGTAATCAGCGGTTACATCGGCGAATGGCTGGGATGGCGGGAGATGTTTATCATAGCTGCTTTCGTGATGGTGTTTTGCATGGGAATCATGCTGCTGATGATGCCTGAAATGAAGCGCAACTATGTAGGAACCTACAGAGGGCTGATGACCACGATAGCAGAAATTTTCGTTTTCCATCCTTCTATCCGCATCTATTCCACCCGTGCAGCCTTCGGATTCGGCAGTATGATGGCAATATGGTCTTGTCTGGCGTTCCATCTGGCGCAGCCACCTTTCAGCGCAGGAAGTGATATGGTAGGAATGCTCGGACTTTGCGGAATCATGGGAGCCGTTGCTGCCAGTGGTGTGGGAAAACTGGTTCCTAGGTTCGGCATTCGAAAATTCAATCTGTTCGGCGCAGGAATGCAGATCATCGCCTGGGCAATAGCCTTGCTTTTCGGCGATACTTACGCCGGACTCATCGCAGCCATCATTCTGGTTGACATCGGTCTGCAATGTCAGCAGCTCAGCAATCAGAGTGGTTGTCTGCAGGAGGTTCCGCAGGCTTCCAACCGCGCCAACACCATCTTCATGACCAGCTATTTCATCGGCGGTTCGCTCGGCACTTTCTGCGCCGGTTACGTCTGGACACAAGCCGACTGGTTAGGCGTCTGCATCGTAGGAATCGCTTTCGCCATGATTTCCCTGCTTATTACGCTAAACTGCAAGAAATAAACATATAAAAGAAAAGAGATTATATTCCCAACTTACAGGAACATAATCTCTTTTCTTATTTGATAGAGACTGAAGCCGGCATTTCTGCCGAGGCTTCAACTACATCTTTTCATCTCCGTACATTTCCGTCCACCAGGAAGCATCATCCTGCAACCACTTAGCAAACCAGGCAAAGATGGTGTTCTGCCATTTCAGTCGCTTCTCGTAGTCGATGATGTGATGATCCTGACCATCTACCAATACCATCGCCGTAGGACGGCCAAGGAGTTTCAAAGCCGTATAGAGCTGGATACTCTCGCCCACAGGCACATTATTATCTGCCGTACCGTGAACAAACAGCAGCGGAGTATGAATCTTGTCGGCATTATAGAGCGGACTCTGATCTACAAAGAGATGCTTGTTGGTCCAAGGATATTCGTTCGCCATAGAAACTTCGCTGTAGCTGTAGCCCCAATAGCCCTCACCCCAATAGCTGGTGTGGTCGCTGATGCCTGCATGCGAGATGGCAGCAGCAAAGAGGTCGGTCTTGGTCTGAAGATACTGAGTCATGAATCCGCCGTAGCTGGCGCCAATGCAGCCAATCTTCTTGCGGTTTACGAAAGCATGCTCATCGCAGAAAGCCTGAGTGCTGGAGATGATGTCTTCAGCCACTCCCTCGCCTGCAGTATCTACATGACGGGCTGAGAATTTCTGACCGAATCCGGTGGCTCCACTAGGATTCACAACCAGCACTACATAGCCCATCGCCGCATAAACATGATGAGGATAACGGCTCTGGAACATGCGGCTCGTAGGACTGCAACCACCATAATAGTTTACTACCATCGGATACTTCTTGGCTGCATCAAAACGAGGTGGCAGATAGTAGCGGCAGCAAAGGGTGTCGCCTCTTGAATTGACAAAATTCCAAGCCTTGCATTCGCCCAATTCAACATCCTTCAACTCGCGCGCACTCAAATCGTCAACCAATTGCGATTTCAGCGCCTTCGTATTCATCTTATAGAGTCGGTCGGCATTGGATGCACTCTGACCGGAGAAAGCCATTTCTGCTGCAGAAGAGGCAATGGAGAAACTCTTGATGTACTCTTCAGGAGTTTTGAGAAGCGTAAACTTACCCGATTTCGGATTGAGCTGGAAGAGATGCACGCAGTCTTTATCTTCGGCTGTAAAATAGATGTTTCCATCGACCTTGCTCCATTCCGTGCTCAGCACATTCGGATTGAAATCCCTGGTCAGCGGACGAACCTTCTTGTCTGCCAAGGTCATCAGATAGAGCTGGGTGTCGATCATGCTAGGCGTCTGTCCTTCTTCCACATTCTTTCCAATGCCATTGAAAGCCTCTGGCGAAGCGCTCACGAGAATGCTCTTGCCATCTGGCGAGAACTGGGCGCTGTTCAGAAATTCGCCCTTTTCTATCAGGGTTTCTACCTTTGGCGTTGTGGCTGCAGATGCATTCATGCTGCCTAAATCCAGGCGGTAGAATGAAGTCAGGGTTGTAGGACGCTTGGTGAGTCGCTCCTCTCCCTTGCCTATCAGCAGATAACGCGAATCGGCAGAAATATCCATCAGATAGATGTTGTGGTAACCGAAGGTAAGAGGCTGGAGAATGCCCGATGCAAGATCATATTTGGCGAGATTGCTGCGCTCGCGCCAACCAGGCTGTCTGTCTTCCGGTTCTTTTACATCATAAACTTGCGGATCCTTTTTTCTGCCTTCAGTAGTGAGCGTATAGATGAGCGTTTTTTCATCGGGTGTAAACTGGAACCAACCTTCAGGAAGATGGCTTGCCAGCACTTCGCGCTCCATCGTCAACGGATTGATGGTGATGAGTTGCAATGTGCCATCCTGCTTTTCTTCTCCGACAATACTGCTGTCACTCGCCTTCTGGGTGAAATACAGTTTATTGCTTGCAGGCATCCATTTTACGCTCTCCTCAAACGTAGCCATCAGCTTGTTAGTCTGAGAGTTGCGAAGTTCGTTAACGCTATGGTTATTACCTTTTCTATCTACCCAGGTTTTCCGAACTACGATAAACTTTCCGTTTGGTGAGATGGAAACACTCGGATAGTTGGGCGCACAAATCACATCATAGATATTATAGGCGCGCTTGGCTGCCGCATCGCCTACAGAAAGCGGAGCGCCGTTGGCTGCGGTTACGGTCAACTTGATAGATTTCTTATCAGAAGATGCATTCTTCCGGGTAAGATATTTGATGACAACCGTATGCTGCGAAGGAGTCAGAATGGTTTCTGCCTTATCGCCGTTCACCTCTACCTGCTCGCCGTCAATGAACAGACGGTATTGCTCCAATCCTTCTACCGCGATGGTTGCTTTTGTGCGCTGGGTGTTAGAAACGCAGAAAGAAGCCAGATGGAGCGCATCCTGCTGCTTGTCGGTAAGGAGTTGGGCTGCATTCACCTCCTTACCCTTATTTAATAAGGTGAAGGAGAGTGGCGAATCGAGCAACTGCTTAAGGTCGAACGCTTCGCCCTTGATGTTCACACTGTCAGCCATCCAAGGCTGTGCTACGGCATAGGGACCTGCATATTTCAGCGTTTTCACCTCTATGGTTTCGGCACTGGCAGAGATTGAAGCCATCAGGGCAGCTGCCAGCAGTCCGCTTTTTGTTGTTTTCAGAATCAGTTTATTCATAAATGTCCTTATTTTGATTTTGGTGCGAAATTACAAATAAAAATCGAGATAAACGAATGTTTCTGTTACAAATTGCTCTTTTTGCTGCATTTTTGCCTTACAAATGTTATCTTTAAGTTAATCGGATGAACCAGTAGGTTATTGTTGGGTTAAACCCCTCTCCAACGAGTTGCAACGCATAAAAAGCATTCGCAACTCGTTTTTTTTTATGCGATTTATTGTCTATTTGATTTCTTTTTTGTACTTTTGCACGCAAAATATCACATAAAATAACAGAATAATGAAGAAACAGACTCAAGCTATTCATTTGGAATATGAGCGCCGCGATGCATACGACTCGCTGAGCGTGCCAGTATATAACACCCTTGCCTACGAATTCGACAATGCTGCCGTCATGGCAGAAGCATTCACCGACAAGATTAAGGCTCCAGATTATTCGCGCGTAGAGAACCCTACGGTAACCAACCTGGAGCGCCGTGTGGCAGCCCTTACCGATGCTGCCCACGCCACCGCCTTCAACTCAGGAATGGCGGCCATCAGCAACACCCTCATGGCGCTGGCAGCACAAGGCAAAAATATTGTTACATCCAAGCATCTCTTCGGCAATACTTATGCCCTGCTCGTAGCCACTCTGCGCCGTTTTGGTGTAAAGGTGCGTTTGCGCGATTTGACCAATATCGAAGCCGTGCGCGAAGCCATTGATGATGACACCTGCTGCGTATTTCTCGAAATCCTGACCAACCCGCAGCTGGAGGTTGCCGATCTGAAAGCCATCTCGGAAGTGGCACATGAAAAAAATGTACCTTTGGTGGTGGATTCTACCATGATTCCTTTCACACAATTCTCGGCTAAGAGTCTGGGAGTAGATATTGAGGTGGTTTCCAGTTCTAAATATGTAAGTGGCGGTGCTACTTCGCTCGGCGGTCTGGTTATCGACTACGGTACTCCTTACAACGGCGATTTCGCCAAGCGTCTTTATGGAGAAATGCTCTTCAATTTCGGAGCCTATATGACCCCACAGGTAGCTTATATGCAAACCATCGGACTTGAAACGCTCGATGCTCGCTATCGTGTGCAGAGCAGCAATGCCCTAGAGCTTGCCAAGAAGCTGCGCTCTCTGCCTCAGATAAAATATGTAAACTATGTTGGTCTGGAGGATAATCCTTATCACGAGTTGGCGCAGCGCCAGTTTGGAAAAACGGCGGGAGCCATGATCTGCATCGACCTGGAGAGCAAGGAAGCCTGCTTCAGTTTTCTGAACAATCTGAAGCTCATCCATCGCGCCACCAACCTCTTCGACAACCGTTCGCTCGCCATTCATCCGGCAAGCACCATCTTCGGTGCTTTCTCTGAGAGCATGCGCAAGTCGATGGACGTGAAAGACACCACTATCCGCCTCAGCGTAGGCCTGGAGGATGTGGATGATCTCTTCGAAGACATCAAGCAGGCGGTTGATAGTTTATAAAGGACTAATCATAAAGTTCAATGTTCAAAGTTCAAAGTAAAATGTACAATTTCGATAAAGTCATAGACCGTTCGGGCAGCGACGACCTGAAACATGGCGCCCTGTTGCCTCGTTGGGGGCGAGATGATTTGCTGCCACTCTGGGTAGCTGATATGGATTTCGAGACCCCATCTTTCATTACAGATGCCCTCAAGGCACGTCTGGAACACTCTCTTTTCGGCTACACGATGGAGCCGGAAGATTACCTGCCTAGCATCATCGATTGGGTTCGCGACCACCACCAGTGGGATGTGAAGCGAGAGTGGATAAGATTCATTCCAGGTATTGTAAAAGGCATCGGACTCGTGGTGAATGTCTTTACCCAGCCTGATGAAAAAGTCATCATCCAGCCTCCCGTTTATCACCCATTCCGCCTCACCCCAGAGGGTAATGGCAGAGAGGTGGTCTTCAATCCGCTGAAGATGAGGGAAGACGGATATTACGAGATGGATTTCGAAAACCTCGAGAAGGTTTGCGATGAGAAATGCAAGATTCTCATTCTCTGCAATCCTCATAATCCGGGCGGAATTACCTGGAGCAAGGAAACCCTGCAGCAGCTTGCCGACTTCTGCTATGAGCACCATCTGCTCGTTATCAGCGATGAGATTCATGCGGATATGGCGCTCTTCGGACACAAGCACATCCCGTTTGCTTCGGTTTCAGACAAGGCACGCAACATCAGCATCACCTTCCAGGCTCCTTCCAAAACCTTTAATATTGCAGGAATCGTGAGCAGCTACGCCATTATTCCAAACGAAGATATTCGGAATAAGTTTTATAAATGGTTAAGCGCAAATGAGTTGGATGAACCAACCCTCTTTGCTCCTATCGCTACCATCGCTGCCTTCCGAAAGGGAGAAGAATGGCGCAAGGCGATGCTTGCCTATATTGAGGACAATATCCGATTTGTAGAAGATTACTGCCGCGAACATATTCCGGGCATTCGCCCGTTGCGTCCACAGGCTTCCTTCCTAGTCTGGCTCAACTGCCGTGACCTGCATCTTTCACACGATGCGCTTCTTGACCTGTTCATCGACAAGGCTCATCTGGCATTGAATGATGGTGAAATGTTTGGTCCTGGCGGTGAAGGCTTCATGCGATTGAATGTGGCTGCACCAAAAAGTGTTATCAAACAGGCTTTACAGCAGTTGGAAAAGGCTGTGAGCCAACTATAGATTTTTAAGAAAAACAATAGCCGTAACTACTGCAAATATAGTTACGGCTATTATTATAATATGGTGGAAGAAAACCTTTATTCCCCCTCCATCAAATCATGAACCAGTTTGATTTCGTAATAATCAATACCAGCTCCCAAAGCTTCCTTTATTTCGCTAAAATGCTCCAATTCAGGATGAGCCTTCATGAAATCACGGATTTTCTTTTCATGGGCACTTGAAATCAGCGCCCGCAGTCCAACCTTTCCTTCTTTCACATAAGGAGTAAGATGACCAATAATGGTACCTTTGGTATAACCCCGCTTAGCAGCAATCTGATCTACCGTCATTCCCTGCATATAGAAATCATAACTTACCTCCTTCGAAGCGACTTTCGGCACCTTCGGTTCATTCGGTTTTTTCTGTCTCCTTGACTTTCTGCCCGAACCGCTATCTGATGAAGCATCTGCATCCAACAGCAAGAACTGCGCCTTCTTTTTCAGATAATCTGTTACCGTGAATTCGGCACTACATTCATACTTCAAAAGCCGTTCTTTTAATTTTACATCCTCTGAGAAAACAGAGAAGCGGTCTTCAAACTGCTTCCTAGCCACCTTGTTGTCTGTATCAAGATTCGACTTTCTGATTAAATCACTCAGAATGCCGATTTTGTCAAGAAAATACATAGCTCCCTTATGAATACGGTCTTGCAGCTCAGCCTGTCTTACATCAGGATTTCGGGCAAGCATACCCGTATACTGCACACGGAATTTATCCGATACGGCTATCAGACTCTTCAACACCACCTGCAGCTTCTGATACTCGCTTACCACACGCGGATATTTACCATTAAAGAACTCAACCAGGCAGCGCATCAGATGCTCATAGCTGGCTCTGATGGAATAAAAATCGAAGAGTTCGCTGATGCAATAAATGATGTATTGCAGCTCCAGACTGCTGATTTGCTCCTGACTAGGCGCAACAAGCTGGCTGGTGAATGCATCCACCGTCTGACTGCTGATAATGGCTCCGCGAGAAAGCGGTTGACTGAGCACCATACCCTCTAAAGTCTTGCAGCGGCTCAGCGCCACATAGGTCTGACCATGGGTAAAAGAATGAGAAGCATCGATGATTGCATGTTCGAAAGTAAGTCCCTGACTCTTGTGGATAGTTATCGCCCACGCCAGACGCAGAGGATACTGCATGAATTTTCCTTCCACCGTCTCCTCTATCTCCTTGGTTTTCTCGTTCAGCGTATATTTCGCATTGGTCCACTCCATTTTCTCCAGGTCAAACTCCTCGCCCGAATCCTTACTGCGAACGGTAATCTTGCTGCCGTCTTCATCGGTCCTAACCCCTATCACCTCGCCTATCATACCATTATAAAAACGGTGCTGCGGGTCGTTCTTGATGAACATCACCTGTGCTCCCGGCTTCAATGTGAGTTTGAAATCGGCAGGATAAGATGTTTCAGGGAAATCGCCCTCTATATCTGCTGTAAAAGAAAATGACTGCGCAGGCAAGGCAGCAAGCTGCTGTTCGTTGATATACTGGGCAGGTGCATTATGGGTGGTAAGCCTGATATAATTGCCCTCCTTAGGTGGTACAAAATTTGGAACATAGCGCTGGTTCAGAGCCTGCAGCGTAGCTTCAGAAGCCTTGTTCTCCCTAATCTGGTTGAGCAGCGAGATAAACTGTTCATCCTGCTGCCTGTACACCTTTTTAAGTTCGATGGTGAGATAACCCACCTGCTTCAGAGCGTTGCTGCTGAAGAAGAAAGGAGTATCATAATGCTGCCCCAGCAGACGCTCTTCCTGTGGCGTAACCACGGGTGCCAGCTGCTGCAAATCGCCTATCATCAGGAGCTGCACACCACCGAAAGGCAAATCGTGGCGCTTGCGATACTGGCGAAGCACAGAATCTACAGCATCGAGCAGATCGCTGCGCACCATACTGATTTCGTCGATAACGAGCAGGTCGATACTGCGGATGATATTGCGCTTGAGCTTGCTGAACTGATAGCGTTTCTGTTCGCCGCTGCCAAAGGTCGTGCCCGGCACGTATGGCGAGAAGGGAAGCTGGAAGAACGAATGGATGGTCATTCCTCCGGCGTTGATGGCTGCAATGCCCGTAGGAGCAAGCACAATCATTCGTTTTGGCGACAGTTCTTTCAATCGCTTGAGGAAGGTCGTCTTACCTGTGCCCGCCTTTCCGGTAAGGAAGAGGTTGGCACTTGTCTTTTCTATGATATTCCATGCCAGGATGGATTCTTCGTTCATTTCCATACAGCTTCGTTTTATACCAGTTTTTATACCAGATCTAGATTTCTTCTTATATTCAAATCTAGATTTCTTCCGTGATTTCGCTCATCTCCTTACGCTTCTTCTCAGCGCGTGGACAGTCTTCGGCAATATGACCTACAGGAATGACGACCACCGCCTCATAGCCCTCGCGAGCAAAGAACTGCTGCATCTTCGCCGTATCGTAATTGCAGACCCAGCAGGTGCCCAGTCCCTTTTCGGTGGCAGCCAGACAGAGATGCTCTGCCGCTATCGCCACATCAATATCGCCATGCGGTTTCTCATCATATCTGCGCACCCAGTTCTCATTCACGTTTTTCATACCTATAATATACATAGGAGCCGTCTTGAACCATTCGCGGTCGTAGCAATCCTGCAGTTTCTTCTTCGCCTCTTCTGAGCGCACAATGAGCCAGCGCCAAGGCTGCCTGTTCACTGCTGATGGTGCCAGGCGCACACACTCCATGATATAGTCCAGATCCTCCTGGCTCACCGCCTCCGGAGTAAACTTGCGAGCCGAAAAACGCTCCTGGCTCAATGCCAACATGTTATTCTTATCATTCATATCGTTCAGTTTTATGATGTTTCAATACTAGCTTATGACCACAAAGGTAAGAATAAATCACGAAACGACAAAAAAACTTGAATGAAAAACTATCGTTTTCGGATTATTTTTTGTATTTTTGCACATCATACCAGGATTTCTGGTGATAACAAGAGGTGTTAATTATAAGATATGATAGGACTGGCAGACTGCAACAACTTCTACTGTTCGTGCGAGCGAGTGTTTCGCCCCGACCTGATAGGAAAGCCCGTGGTTGTATTGAGCAACAACGACGGGTGCGTCATCGCACGCTCTGAAGAAGCCAAGGCATTGGGCTATAAGATGGGCGACCCCTTCTATCAGGTGAAGGAAAAACTGGAGGCTGAAGGAGTGGCTATCTTCTCGAGCAACTATACGCTCTACGGTTCGCTCTCCAACCGCGTGATGTCGATGCTATCCCATTATTCCCCACGCATTGACCAATACTCTATCGATGAGAGTTTCTTCGAGGCAGACGAATCAATGGCGAAAGTTTTCTTTCGGGAGCATGCGGAAGACCATCCTACTTTGTTCAAAAAAAAGACAATAGACGAGCTGTCAGAAAAGCCCGACAGCCTGCTCCATCGCTATGGCTCCAAAATATCGGCAGATGTACTTCGGGCTGTTGGAATCCCGATATCCGTAGGCATTGCAGAAACGAAGACATTGGCGAAAATCGGCTCTAAATTCGCCAAGAAATACAAGGGCTTCCAAGGCTGCTGCCTCATCGACACGGATGAACGGAGACACAAGGCACTGTCTCTCTTCCCCATAGAAGATGTATGGGGAATAGGCAGACAGATAGCCCGAAAGCTCGATTATATGGGCATCAGGACCGCCGCTCAGTTTGCCGACAAGAAAGAAAGTTGGGTCCGCAGCCATTTCAATATCACCACCCTAAGAACATGGAAAGAACTGAATGGCGAAAGCTGCATCAGCATCGAGGAATTGCCGCAGAAGAAGAGCATCTGCACCAGCAGGAGTTTTGCCGACGAGGGCATTACCGACAAAAATGTGATAGAAGAAGCCGTGGCTAATTTCGCTGTACGTTGTACAGAAAAATTAAGGAGACAAGGTAGCGTATGTCAGGGCATCACAGTGTTCGCATGGACTTCCCGTTTTAACGAGCATGTGCCTGAATACACCATCCACGATTCCCTCACCCTGCCCATCGCCACTAATGCGCAGGAAGAAATAGTAGGTGCTGCCCTCAGCATTCTCCGGGCTAAATACCCGAAACCGATGGCAGACAGCAGGCCCGATTGCCCCGACATGTCGTTTCACTTCAAGAAAGCTGGCGTTATCCTGTGGCAAATCTCACCCGACCATCCTCGCCAGCAAGACCTCTTCGACCCCATCGACCGAAGCAAGCAAAAAAAGCTGATGGAGGCTATCGACGCCATCAACCGGAAGAATGGTTATGGCACCATACGCCAGGCCATACAAGGCACAGACTGCCGATTCGACCTGAAACGCGAGTACATGTCGAAGCAGTTTACCACGAACATCCATGATATTCTGAAAGTAAAAACAAAATGAATAAGAATAACGATAGCAAGATAAAACTGACATTTCACCCTGCGGAATTCGGAGCCAAGATGCCTATTCCGCTGGCAGAGCAAAGCGTAAAAGCAGGTTTCCCTTCGCCGGCACAAGACTATATGGAGGGAGAGGTAGACCTCAACGATATTCTGGTTCGCCATCGTGAGGCCACCTTCTACGTGCGCATATCTGGCGACAGCATGCAGGATGCAGGCATTCTGGACGGTGATCTCGCTGTAGTTGACCGGCAGATAGAACCCTCAAACGGCAATTTCGTCATCGCCTTCGTAGATGGCGAATTCACCATCAAGCAGTTCAAGATAGATGAGAGCGGCACCTTCGGCTGGCTCATCCCATGGAACAAGAACTTCTCTCCTATCCGGGTAGATGAAACCAACCGATTCATGATTTGGGGCGTGGTTACCTATGTGATTCATCAAATTGCAGAATGATTCATCTTTTTCTACTCATCTTCCTTTGCCACCTCATAAAAAAGTTGTACCTTTGCAGTCGAATTTTCAGCAAGAACCAGGCATTACGCCTTATTGAGAACAGAATTTTCAGCAAATATATGTAATTAATATGTAAAAACAGCAGTAGTTATGAGCATTAATATCAAGAGAAATCAGTTGAAGAGAGTAGTTATCGTAGGTGGCGGACTCGGTGGTCTTCGTTTGGCAGAAGACCTCTGCAATTCAAACCTGCAGGTGGTGTTGATCGATAAGAACAATTTCCATCAGTTCCCTCCGCTTATCTATCAGATAGCTTCGGCAGGTATCGACCCAAGTTCCATCTCCTTCCCTTTCCGCCAGATTTTCCGCAAGCGCAAGAACTTCTACTTCCGCATGGCAGAAGCGAGAGCCGTATTCCCAGACAAGAAGATTCTGCAGACTTCCATCGGTAAGATTGAGTACGATTACCTGGTGTTCGCAGCAGGAACCACTACCAATTTCTATGGCAATGCCAACATCGAGAAGTGGGCGATTCCGATGAAGACCGTTTCAGAGGCAATGGGATTGCGCAACGCTGTGCTGAGTAACCTGGAGCGTGCATTGACCTGTGCCACAGAAGAGGAGCGCCAGGAACTCCTGAACGTGGTCATTGTAGGCGGTGGTGCCACAGGTGTAGAGATTGCCGGAGCCCTCTCTGAAATGAAGCGCTACGTGATTCCTTATGATTATCCTGATATGGACTCATCTCTGATGCACATCTATCTTCTGGAAGCGGGCGACAGACTGCTCGCCGGAATGTCACAGGACTCTTCTAAGAAAGCATACGAATTCCTTACCAGTATGGGTGTGGATGTACAGTTTGGCAAAATGGTAACCGACTACAAGGACCACAAGGTTATGATGAAGGATGGAGAGGAGATTCCTACCCGCACCTTCCTCTGGGTATCAGGTGTAAAGGCACAGCCTATCACGGGTATCGATGGCGACCATCTGGGCCGTGGTTTCCGAATCGTAGTAGATGAATTCAACCGCATCCCTGGCATGGACGGCCTCTTTGCCATCGGCGACCAGTGCCTCCAGACCGCCGATCCAGCTTATCCTGGCGGTCATCCACAGTTGGCCCAGGTAGCCATCCAGCAGGCAGCACTCCTGGCTAAGAATATCCAGAAGATTGCAGAGGGGGCCACTGATTCCCAGCTCAAGCCTTTCCGCTACAAGAACCTGGGTTCTATGGCTACCATCGGAAGAAACAAGGCAGTGGTAGAACTTGGCAAGTTCCACAGCCAGGGCTTCTTTGCCTGGGTATTGTGGCTGGTAGTTCACCTCCGCTCTATCCTTGGCGTAAAGAACAAGATGATGGTAATGCTCAACTGGCTCTGGAAGTACGTGAGCTACAACGATTCTATCCGAATGATTACCTACGCCACCAAGCCTAAGGAAGTGCGCGACCGTTTGAAGCGCGAACAGACCACTCACCTCGGCACCGACTTGCTGGAGAATGAAGAAGAGGAAGCTTAAGATAAGGAGATAGATTAAGTTTAAATGCTTAAGATAAAGAAATAGAAAACGGGTGTATCATTCAATAATATAGATGATACACCCGTTTCTTTTATACTGTCTTCCAAAACTGTTTCTTTTATGCAGGTTCCAGAAGCCGATACCTCTATTAAGTAGATTCTCTTATCACGGTTTCACCTCTCAATGCAATTTCCTCTATCCTTCTATAACCATCGGCAATATGCTCCAGCAGCAGTCGGCAACTTTCCTGCGCCATTTTCTCAATAGGCTGCTCCACTACCGTCAACTGAGGATGAACCAAAGTAGCCAGAGCTGTGCCAGACATGCAGCATAACGCCACATCCTCCGGAATGCGCAAGCCACGCTTTTGGATAGCACTCTTGGCTCCCAACACAGCAGTCTCCGTAAAGCCAAAAACCGCATCAAAGGGCACATTCTTCTCCAGGAAACGCTCCATCACCCAACTACCCTCTTCAGCCGACAAGGCTGGCGACAAGACATCCTGCGCCTGATACTCTATATGAAACTTTTCCAGCGCATCCCTATAGCCCCTCAATCGTTCATAGCTGTTTCGGATATAAGCAGGTCCCGGGATATGAATAATATGCTTATACCCCTTGCGCAACAAAGCCTCCACCATGAAAAACGACATGATGTAATCGTCCATGTGCACCTGTGAAGCCTTTACCTTCTCCACCGTTCTATCGAAAAACACAATGGGAATGCCCCTTTCTATCACCTTATTATATAGGTCCACATTATGCTCCTTATCGCATGCACTCATCAGGATGCCATCCACACGCAGCTGCTCCATCATCAGAATGTTCTCTCTCTCCTGCTCAGGATTCTCGTTAGAGATGGCAATCATTACCTTATACCCCTGCTTGCGCAAGATGGCTTGAGCATCATTGATAAAGGTCATATAGAACGTTGTTACGATTTCGGGAATGATGATGCCGATGTTATGAGTACTCTGCTGGCGAAAGTTCACTGCCAGTTCGTTGCGATGATAGCCCATCCGCCCGGCAGTTGCCAATATCTTCTGCAAGGTTTCCGCCTTCACATTACCCGTATCTCCCGAAAGAGCACGCGAAACGGTGGACTTGGAAATCCCCAGTTCCCTTGCAATATCCATGATGGTTACATATTTTGCCATATCCCTTTTTCTTTCTAGTTAAATGCGCCTGCAAAGATACTTATTTTCTATGAAAGCAACAACAAAAAACTGAGAAATCTTTTTGGGAACGGTTGCGGAAAATGGGAACGGTTGCGGGAACGGTTGCGAAAAAAGAGTCGATTTTTTTCTTGTTTTTCCAGCAAAATCGTTCTATCTTTGCAACGTGAAAAGGAAAAACGATTTCTCAAATCGCTCTATTCCTACACAAAACAAAGAATAAACAACATTAAGTATCACAATCAAACCTAAGAAAAAGGATATGGAACAAGATTCTAAATTTCAAGCGAACACTTCGCTAGAGAACAATTCGCAGGGAAAGGTTCCCTTCATCAGTAAGCTCGCCTATGGCATGGGCGATGTGGGCTGCAACTTCAGTTGGATGTTCGTGGGCAATTTCCTCATGATTTTCTATACCGATGTGTTCGGAATCAGCATGGGTGCCGTAGCAACCCTGATGCTTGTGTCCCGATTCTGGGACGCCATCAACGACCCCATCATCGGCACACTTACCGACAAGACCCACACCCGATGGGGACGATTCCGCCCATGGCTGCTCTTCGGAGCTCCTATCACGGCACTGGTACTGATACTCACCTTCTGGGCTCATCCGGAATGGAGCCAGGCCGCCAAGATTATCTATATGGCAGTAACCTACTGCATCCTGGTGCTGGGATATACCTGCGTGAACCTGCCTTACGGCACACTCTGCGGAGCCATGACACAAGACATCGATGAGAGAGCCAAGCTCAACACCAGCCGTTCGGTGAGCGCCATGATGGCCATCGGAGTAATCAACATCATAACCGTTCCGCTCATCAGCTGGTTTGGCGCAGGCGATACCAAATATGGTTATCTGGCTGTGGCAGTACTCTACGGCATCATCTTCGCTGCCTGCCATCTGTTCTGCTTCCATAAGACCAAGGAAGTGGTAGAAGTTCCTGTGGGACAGAAGCTCCCATTAAAGGTGCAGCTTCGTTCCGTGATGAAGAACAAGCCCTATCTGCTCGCCCTCTTAGGACAGTTGCTCTTCGGTTTCATCCACTACGGACGCAACGCCGACATGCTCTACTATTTCACTTATGTAGAAGGTTCGGCAACGCTCTTCTCCTACTATTCCATGGCCATCATCGTGCCAAGCATCATAGGTGCAGCCTGCTTTCCTCTGGTATTCAGAAAAACGGGCAACAAGGGTTTCACGGCAGCCATCTTCGCTTTCCTCACCGGTATTACGATGATAGGTCTGTACTTCTTCAGCCCTAACGGCAGCGCCATCATGTTCTATCTGTTCTCAGCTTTGTCGTGGTTCTTCTTCTCAGGCTTCAATACAGCCATCTATGCCATCATCCCCGACTGTGTGGAGTATGGCGAGTGGAAGACGGGCATCAGAAACGACGGATTCCAATACGCCTTCATCTCGCTGGGCAACAAGATAGGAATGGCACTCGGCACATCGCTTCTCGCCATTGCCCTGGGCAGTGCAGGATATGTAAGCAACGCTGTGCAGAATCCAGAAGTATTGAACATTATGCACCATGCCTTCAGCACCATTCCGGGAGTCTTGTGGATCGTCACCGCAGGATGCCTCTGCTTCTACAAGCTCAACAAGAAGCAATACAAGCAGATCATGACCGATCTGGAGAATAAGAAGAAATAAAAAAGAGCCCACTTAAAAAGTGGGCTCAGCAAAGAATACAAAGATAAAACGGGATCTTTCATCCCACCAACATAACAATAACAATTTCAAAACATTATAATTATGAGACAGGCAATATTGGTAGAACCAAAGCATATCGAATTCAAGGAAGTAGCAGAACCAAAGGCAGCAGACTTAACTGCTCATCAGGTTCTCGTCAACATCAAGCGCATCGGCATCTGCGGTAGCGAGATTCACTCTTACCACGGTCTTCACCCAGCCACCTTCTACCCAGTGGTTCAGGGACATGAGTACTCAGGAGTGGTTATGGCTGTAGGCAGTGAAGTTACCGTCTGCAAGCCTGGCGACCATATCACCGCTCGCCCACAGTTGGTTTGCGGCAAGTGCAACCCTTGCAAGCGCGGACAGTATAATGTTTGTGAGCACCTGCGTGTTCAGGCTTTCCAGGCAGATGGTGCTGCACAGGATTTCTTTGTTGTAGATGACGACCGCGTGGCTAAGTTGCCGGAAGGCATGAGCCTCGACTATGGTGCCATGATTGAGCCTTCAGCCGTTGGTGCCCATGCCAGCAACCGCACCGACGTGAAGGGTAAGAATGTAGTAGTGAGCGGTGCAGGAACCATCGGCAACCTCATAGCCCAGTTCTGCATTGCCCGTGGCGCCAAGAATGTACTCATTACCGATGTAAGCGACCTTCGCCTGGCTAAGGCTCGCGAATGCGGCATCAAGCACACCCTCAACATCACCAAGAAGACCTTGAAGGAGGCTGCCCAGGAACTTTTCGGTGAGGAAGGCTATCAGGTAGGTTTCGAGGTAGCAGGTGTAGAAGTTTCCATCCGTTCGCTGATGGAGACCATCGAGAAAGGTAGCGACATCGTGGTTGTGGCAGTCTTTGCCAAGGACCCAGCCCTCAGCATGTTCTATCTGGGCGAGCATGAGTTGAGACTCATCGGTTCAATGATGTATCGCCACGAAGATTATCTCACAGCCATCGATTACGTAAGCAAGGGCATCGTCAACCTCAAGCCACTCGTAAGCAACCGTTTTGCCTTCGAAGAATACGATGATGCCTACAAGTTTATCGACACTCATCGCGAAACCAGCATGAAGGTTCTCATCGATTTCGAACAGAAACCTGGAGAGAAGAAGTAAAGAGATAGAAGAGAAGAAACATACTGCAAACGATTGCAGAAATTGGAAACTATTGCGGGAACGTTTGCAGAAAGTTTAGATGATTTTTCTTTGTGAAGGTAGCTGAAAAATGCTACCTTTGCAACAGAAATCAAGTAACATCTCTAACATTCTTAAAGTAAAAATGACAATGGAAAAGAAACAATCAGTGATAGGTATCGGCGAGGCACTCTTCGATGTGCTTCCAGAAGGAAAAAAGCTAGGTGGCGCTCCAGCCAACTTTGCTTACCACGTTTCGCAGTTCGGACTCGAAAGCTGTGCGGTCAGCGCAATGGGCGATGATGAGCTGGGCAAGGAACTGGAGAAGGAACTCAACGATCACCATCTCAACTATCAGATAGACAAGGTAGCCTACCCTACAGGCACCGTTCAGGTTTCGCTCGATGCCAATGGCATTCCTTGTTACGACATCAAAGAGGGAGCAGCCTGGGACAACATCCCCTACACGTCAGCCCTGGAGAAGTTGGCAAAGAATTGCACCGCAGCCTGCTTCGGCTCGCTGGCCCAGCGCAACGAGGTTTCCCGCAACACCATCTACCGCTTCCTCGATAACATGCCAAAGGAAGAAGGAATCCTCAAAATCTTCGACATCAATCTCCGTCAGGGATTCTATAATAAGGAAATTATCACCGAGAGCATCAAGCGATGCAACATCCTCAAGATCAATGATGAGGAATTGATTACCGTAAGCCGCATCTTCGGCTATCCGGGCATCGACCTGGAGAACAAATGCTGGCTCCTCTTGGGCAAGTACAATCTGAAGATGCTCATCCTTACCTGCGGTGTAAACGGCAGCTACGTATTCACCCCTGGCGAAGTTTCGTTTATAGAGACACCGAAGGTAGAAGTGGCAGACACAGTGGGTGCCGGTGATTCATTCACAGGCGCATTCGTGGCAAGCATCTTGAAGGGTAAGAGCGTAAAGGAAGCTCATGAATTGGCAGTAAAGGTTTCGGCATTCGTCTGTACACAGAACGGAGCCATGCCGATCTTGCCAAAGGAATTTACAAGATAAGCCCTTATTTGCCCAAATTATATGCAAATTATAATTATCAGTAATATATGGTTTAAGTAATTAGTTAACATTTATAAGGTTCATAGTTAATTAGGTTTATTAGTTTATTTTGTAGTAAAACCATGAAAAGAATTGTAGTTATTGTTTTGATGATGGCTGCTTGCCTGGGAAACGCCCAGGCACAGCTCCATCTGAAAGCCAACGTGCAGAACAATCATCTGTGGCGTGGCATGGAAGTTTCCGACGGCATCGTCCTCCTCACCGACCTGAGCTATACGATGGTCAACGACCACGTTACCGTGGGACTTTGGGGAGGCTGCAACTCGGAAGGCTCCTACAAGGAGTTTAACCATTATCTGAATCTGAAGGCTGGCGGTTGGGGATTCGCCCTGTGGGACACCTACAACTTCTCCCCTGGTGCCACCTATAATAATAAGGAATACTGGAACTATTCTGCCCATACCACCGGCCGATTCCTCGATGCTACATTGAGTTACCGGTTCCAGGACGAGAAGTTTCCACTGCTCCTAAGCTGGTCAACGGTAGTATTCGGACGCGACCGCAACAGCGACAATACCGAGCAGAAATATTCCACCTTCGCCTATGCGGAATACCCTATCTACCAGAAGGATGGCTGGAAGGTTGATGCAGGAGTAGGTGGAGCCTTCGCCCTTAACAGAGCTGGCGAGGATGCCCACTTCTTCGGAACCACGGCAGGCATCGTTCACGTATCGCTGCAAGCCACCCACGACCTCAAGCTCGGCAACTACACCATTCCGGTTTACGCCAAGGGCATGTGGAATCCGCAGAGCAACCAGAGTTATTTCCAGATTGGAGCAGAAATCATCCGCTTCTAAATCTTCAAAAAACACAGAAAGTTTTATCATAACAATCATCTAAACACAAATTCATTATGAAGATTAAAGATTTTACAACAGGCGTGCAGCACATCGGCATTCCTACCAACGACATCAACAAGACCATTGAGTTTTATCATGCCCTGGGCTTCGAGACTGCCCTCCGCACAGTAAACGGCACCGAGGAAGTAGCCTTCCTCCAGCTCCACAATCTCATCATCGAGACCTATCAGAACCATCAGGCTAAGATGGAATATGGAGCCGTTGACCACATCGCCATCGATGTAAAGAACATAGACGATCTCTTCCAGGTTGTGAAGGAAGCCGGAACATTCAAAATGTTGGATCAGCAGGTAAATGGTCTTCCTTTCTGGGAGAATGGTGTAAAGTTCTTCACCATCGAGGGTCCTAACAAGGAGAAAATCGAGTTCTGCGAGAAACTCTAATCCGCAGCTGACTTTTAGATAAACACAGATTAGCATAGCAATACAAGAGAAAGAGATAAAAATGACGAAAGTCCAGCTTGGAGCCTTTCAGAGAGAGGCATCCGAGTTGGACTTTCTTTTTACATTTTCCTCAGGAGGAATATG
>JAJWOH010000334.1:0-1101 GCA_021635485.1 Segatella copri
CCGCCGCAGATATTGTCAGCGGCAATGCGTCCCTGCTTGTTGGCGGGTCCCGCCAGCGAAATCAACGCTTTCTGCCCGGTTACGAAATGGGTGACCTCTACGGCATCGCCCACAGCATAGATGTCCGGCACGGAGGTTTCCATCCGCTCGTTGACAGCGATGCTGCCACGAATACCAAGTTTGAGTCCGGCTTCTTTTGCCAAATGCGTATCCGGGGTAACACCGATGGCCAGCAGCACCATATCCGAATGCAGCGGCTCACTACCCTCCAACAGGGTCAGCACGGAATCTCCGTCCTGTCGGAATCCGGTGACGGTTTCACCCAACCGCAGAGCCACGCCGTGTCTGCGCATTTCCGCATGGACAAAGCTCGCCATATCCGCATCCAGCGGCGCTAATAGCTGCTTCGGACGCTGAACGATGGTGACGGAAACGCCCATCTCCACAAGGTTCTCCGCCATTTCCAGACCGATAAAGCCGCCGCCAGCCAAAACAGCGGTTTTCGGCTTCTGATCCTCTACAAAGCGCCTAATGCGGAGGGTATCCTCCACGGTGCGCAGCGTGAAAACACGCTCACTGCTGACGCCGGAAAGCGCAGGAACCGTCGGCTTTGCGCCGGGGGCAAGAAGCAGTTTGTCATAGGTTTCCGTGTAGACCTTTCCACTATCCAATGCGTGAACGGTGACGGTTTTCTCTGTGGGATTGATCGCAGTTACTTCCTGCCGTACCCGCACATCAATGCGAAAGCGATCCCAGAAGCTCTCCGGAGTTTGCAGCGTCAGTTCTTCCTGCTCCTTGATCACACCGCCCACATAATACGGCAGGCCGCAGTTGGCATAGGACACATAGCCGCTGCGCTCGATCATGATGATCTGCGCGTGTTCATCCAAACGGCGGATGCGGGCGGCGGCAGAAGCACCGCCCGCCACACCGCCTACGATCACAACTTTCATCTTGCGCCCTCCACCATTGCGGCGATCTCCGACTTAGGCCGATAGCCGACCGATTTGGCAACGGCCTTTCCATCCTTGAATACGACCAGCATCGGGATGCTGGATACCTGAAAACGCATCGCCAGCTCCATCTGCTCGTCCACATTGA
>JAJWOH010000335.1:0-1101 GCA_021635485.1 Segatella copri
AATTCGGACTGAAAATCACAAAATTCCTATTGTTTTAAGGCGTTTTATCACAAAATTCCATGCTTTTCTCTCTTCGCTATCACATTATTCCCTATTCGTTATACTTTTTTAATCTCTCTTTTTATCCGATTTCAGAAAAAAGATGTACTTTTGCCGCTCAATTCATGAAAGACAGGAATTTGGTTATACAAAAACATTATTAAGGAAGCAAAGGACTTCTGTTATATTTTATAGTATGGACAAGAATGAGAGAATAAATAACGAGCAAGAGATGCCCGCAGAAACGAAAAAGAATCATTCCGCTGATGCGGATAGAGTAAAGGAAGTATATAAGGTGACGATAGCGGGAAGCATCATCAATGTGGTGCTGCTCGTACTGAAGTTTGCTGCAGGTATTCTCGGACATTCTGCAGCCATGATAGCGGATGCCATCCACTCGCTTACCGATTTCGCTACCGATGTGGTGGTACTGGTATTCGTTAAACTGGGCAATAAGCCGATGGATAAGGACCATGATTATGGTCATGGCAAATACGAGACGCTTGCCACAGCCATCATCGGCATTTCGCTCTTCGTGGTGGGTGTGATGATCTGTTATTCTGGTGTTACCAAGACCTATCGTGCCATCTGCGGCGAGACATTGCAGCAGCCGGGCATTGTAGCCTTGATTGCTGCCATCGTAAGTGTCGTGATGAAGGAGTGGGCTTATCAGTTTACGGTAAAAGCCGGAAAGAAATATCATTCCGAGGCTGTAGTGGCGAATGCCTGGCATCATCGCAGCGATGCTTTATCGAGTATCGGAACGATGTTCGGTATTGGCGGCGCCATTATCCTGGGAGAAAAGTGGGCGGTGCTCGATCCGCTTGCAGCCATCATCGTGAGTGCCTTCATCATCAAGGCTGCCTGGGGACTGGTGATGCAGTCTGTGAAAGAACTGACGGATGCCAGTCTTCCAGAAACTGAGGAAGATGAAATCCTGAAGATTGCGAACGAAGAGCAGGGAGTGGGAGAGATTCATAACCTGCGTACCCGTCGCATCGGAAACAAGATTGCGATAGAAATGCATGTCCGCATGCCGGGTTCTCTTTCGCTTTATGAGGC
>JAJWOH010000171.1:0-5416 GCA_021635485.1 Segatella copri
AGATTCACAGCCTCCTTGCGAAGGTAGCGGATGGCATCATCGTAGGATAACTCCACCTGAGGGAAGTTTTCTTTGTTGAGCATCGTAGAGAGGGCGAGAGCCTGGTCAGGGATGAGACCCTTTCCCTTGTCTGTTCCCAGTTTCACACCGGCATGCAGCACCTTCAGGTTCTTTTCAGCCTGGTCGTAGATGTCTTTCCATCTGCCCGGAATGGCGTAAACCGTCTCGTTGCTCTCTGCAGGCATCCATTCCGTATCAGCCTTCAGCCAGCCGTCCGGAATCTCCGGTCCCTTTCCTTTAGCCACCTTCTTGTCTTTCTTTTTCTTATCCTTCCTGTTCTCCTTGACTGAAGAACCTGCTTCCCATTCGCCCTCTTTCTTCAGAATCGCCATAAACAGACCTTCGCCTCGCGAAACGCCAGGAATGAACCGGTAAACCGGGAAGTCGGTGCCCGTGAGGTTGCGGGTGATGTTCCATGCATCTTCTACACCCTCCAGTGCCATCACTTCAGCGCCAAGTTCTTCGCAAATCCAGGCTACGTTCTCCTCATCTTCGTGCGCATTGAAGGTGCAGGTAGAGTAAATCAGGATGCCGCCTGGCTTCAGACAGTTCCAGATATCCGATACGATTTCGCGCTGCAGCTGCCAGCAGTTGTTCACATTCTGGGTACTCCATTCGCTGATAGCCCCTTCATCTTTGCGGAACATTCCTTCGCCGGAGCAGGGAACATCGGTAAGGATCACATCAAACTGCAACTTCGATTTCTTGTAATCGCGGGGATAGTTGTTGGTAACAATCATATCCGGATGACCGAACTTCTGTACGTTCTCGGCTAGAATCTGTGAGCGGGTGCGCATCGGTTCGTTGCTGAAAAGCAGACTCCCTTCCGGCAAGGCAGCCCTTACGGCAGTCGACTTTCCGCCAGGGGCAGCACAGAGATCCAGCATCATCACCGGTTCTTTTACGTACTGTCGGATAGCCATATCTACAAACATAGATGAGGCTTCCTGTACATAATACAGGCCGGCATGCAATAGCGGATCGAAGGTGAATCCGGGACGGGTAGAGAGATAACGTCCGGTTTCCGGACACCAGGGAATCGGTTCGCCATCAGCATTCTTGCATTTAAAAGGATTGATGCGGATACTGGTTGGTGCCTCCTCTTCAAGGATAGCATGCTCCAGACGCTGATACAGCTTTTCGCCCATCAGCGCCTGCGTATATGTTCTGAAATCTTCAGGTAATGTCTTCATTCTGTCTCTTTTTCTTTAATTTGTTTGCAAAAATAAGAAATTTTTCGTTTCTTTGCAACTAAATCGCGAAGAGATGCGTCTAAGAAGCAGAAATTTATGAAATAACAAGGTAAAAACAATAAAAAAATAATGATATGAAGAAAGCAATATTGGCATTAGCGCTCGTTATGAGCATCGGAGCCACCCAAGTGTCTTTGGCGTCTTCTGCTCCAAAACATCGTTATCATCCAACTACCCAACAGGTAGACTCAAAGGCTGCTCCTGCATCTGCTGCACAGCCAGCTGCTTCGAAGGATAAAAACGACGAGGCGTTGGAGGCTTACTCTGATACGACCAGTACGGATTCGGCTAACTATGATGATTATGATGAGAATGATAATAGATCTGTTCATTCTAGATACAGTTTAGACAACTATGATGATCCGTTCGATTTCATCGGTTCGGTATTTGGTGGCGGAGCGCTGGCTGTTATGATCATTTTCTGTATCATCTTCGGTCTGCTGTTTGTCTTTGCTCCGCTGATCATCGTATTTCTGGTTATCAGATATCTGATTCGCCGCCACAACGACCGTATCAAACTGGCTGAGATGGCAATGGAGAAGGGTATCAATGTTCCAGAAAGCGACCGTCCGATAGACAAGCAGAGCGATGAGTATCTGGTAAAGCGTGGATTGAGAAATGCCTTCCTGGGCGCCGGCTTGTGCGCCATGTTTGCCTGGTGGGATGCTGATTTCCTGGCTGGCATCGGAGCCCTGGTCTTCTTCTATGGCATCGGTCAGACCGTTATCGGTTCGCTTCCTGCCATCAAGGATTGGTGGAAGAACCGTCATGGCGATCAGGGCACGGGATATAATGGTACTCCGGTGTAAAAATCAAACAACAATTATTAGTTAATATATATATATAAGGTGGAAAAGTTATCCGATATCTCTCTCGTCACGAAGGTGGTGATGCTTCATGACCGCAAGTCGTTCGACCTGCTGGTCAGGAAGTATCAGTCACCCATTCGTGGGTTCTTCCTACGGCAGACGCTGGGAGATGCGCAGCTGAGTGACGACTTGGCTCAGGATACCTTTGTAAAGGCATATACCCATCTGTCCGGTTTCCGGGGGACAGCCTCTTTCTCCACCTGGCTCTACCGCATTGCCTATAATGTATGGTATGATTATACCCGCAGTCATAAGGAGACGCAGGACATCGATACGCCTGCTGTTTCCAGTAAGAATGCACAGGGCGCCCATGCCGGATTGAAGATGGATTTGCTCAAGGCACTACAGATATTGGGCGAAAATGAACGTACATGCATCACGCTGCAGCTGATGGATGGACTCTCTATAGATAAGATTGCAGAGGTGACGGGAATGGCGCAAGGCACCATCAAGTCGCATCTCTCTCGTGGAAAACAGAAACTTGCAAGTTACTTAAAACAGAATGGTTATGACCGATAAGATAAATGATAATAAGTTGAAGAACATAAACGAAGAGCCGTTGAGCCTTCAGGATGAAGAGCTCTTGCAGCAGTTCTTTGCCGATTGCCAGATGTCTGAGATTCCCGATGACGGATTCTCCGACAGGGTGATGCATGCCTTGCCGGCTTTACCTGAAACAGAAACAGAGATGTCGCTGGTTAAGCGCCAGCGCCTGGAACATTTATGGACGGCAGCCTGTGTGGCAGCAGGCATCATCATAGCAGTAGTCTGTCAGGGATGGGAACAGATTCAGGGATGGCTTTTCTCTATGAAGATAGATTTCCTCCTCTCCGGCTCCCGTGCGCTTACGCATGTGGCTGATTCCATCGCCCACTCTCAGAATCTCCTGATGGTGCTGGCTGGCATCGTTGTCCTCATCATGGTTTGGGGATATAATGAACTGGCTGATGCGCGTCAGTAGGCTTCTTCCCTGATATCAATTGTATGAATGATTGACTCTTTCTATTAGCAGAATAGTTTTTAGTGCTAATAGAAAGAGTTTTTTATTACTATAAATATCATCTTTATGCTCTTGAAATCTCCGTTCAAAGCTTTTGAATGTCCGTTCAGTGTCTTTGAACGGACATTCAATGACTTTGAACGGACATTCAATGTCTTTGAACGAAGATTTAATATTGCTGAATATAGAAAAACAAATAGGTGCTGCTACTTTTTCAGTAGAGCACCTATGCTTATGATATCGGTTTCTAAAACAATTTATAGGTAGTGCGGAGCACTTTGAACTCGGTTCGGCGGTTCAGCTGGTTGCAGATTTCCTGATGCTCCTTGCTCTGCTTCAGGATAAATTCTTCGCTGAGCACATCGCCTTCCTTGAGCCAAGGATACTTCTCGGTGAGTTTCTTGCGCACATTCTTCGGCTTCTCCTTGCCGTAGCCCACAGGGGTGAGGCGCTCTTTCTCTATGCCGTGTTTTATCAGGTAGTCTACTACCGATTGGGCGCGGCGCTGAGACAGATGTTTGTTATATTCGCTGTTTCCCTTGTAGTCGCAATGGGCGCTGAGTTCGATGGTAACGTGCGGGTTCTCTTTCAGCAGCGTTACCAGCTGGTCGAGGGCTGTTGTACTGGCTTCTGTCAGGGTTGCCTTGTCGAAATCGTAGAAGATGTTGTCGATGAGTACAGGGGCTGTGATGGAAGCCAGCGGGAACTGGAGCACGTATTCCTTACTCTCTTTAGCCGAATCAACCCGAAGTTCTTCCTTGTGGTTGAGGTACCCTTTGCAGGATGCCATCACCAGGTAGTCGACATGCGGATTGATAGGGAGAACAAACGAACCGTCGCCCTTGACGGAGAGTTTCCTGTTTGTTCCGTCGTTGCCTACGATTCTCACCTCAGCGGCAGGCAGTTCATAACCGTCTTTCTCGTAAACCCATCCCTTCATCGTGGTAACAATCTCCGGATTCTCGAAGGAGTAGATATGATCGTAGCCTCTTCCGTCTTTTCTGTTGGAGCAGAAGAATCCCTGGTTATGGAGTCCCTCGAAAGTCATTCCGAAGTCATCGGCTTCTGTATTCAGCGGATAGCCGGGGTGGGTGAGTTCATATTTCCGGGTGGTGGAATTCACTTTGGCGATATAGATGTCGAGTCCGCCCATTCCTACATGACCGTTGCTGCTGAAGTAGAAGTCGCCGTTAGGACGGAAGGTAGGGAACATCTCATCGCCTGGGGTGTTGATAGGCTCGCCCAGGTTCTCTACACCGCCCAGTCCGGCAGGAGTGATGCGCACTCGCCAGATGTCGAGACCGCCTTTTCCGCCAGGCATATCTGATACGAAATAGAGCCATTCGCCATCAGGGGAGATGGCTGGATGGGCAAAACAGCTGAGCGTATCTTTACTGATTTGCAGATTCGACGGCTTGCTCCAGGCTGCATCCGAGCGGTTGGAGGTGACGATTTGGGCATAGCGGGGCGATGCCGGATCGGTGGTACACTGGGTGAGGTACATCTGCTTGCCGTCTGGGGTAAAGCAGCATGCGCCCTCTTCGTAGTCGGTGTTGAGACCGGTTCCGATGGCTTCCGGTTTGCTCCATTTGCCTTTGTCATCCTTTTCAGAGAAGAAGATGTCGGCTGATTTCGTTCCCGTCACTCCGTTCAGGTCGCTGCCCTGTGCTTCGTTACGGGTTGAGGTGAAATAGAGCTGGCTGTAGTCATCGCTGAGGAACATCGGCGAATAGTCGTCTCTTCGGGAATTGAAAACATCCATCCGCTTTACCTTGTACCGGCTTCCTTCCTTCTTCCAGACTGGGGCCTTTCGTGCCGATTCGAGTCCGTTCTTTACCAACACGTTGTCGGGCATGGAATCGAGCAGGAATTCGAATTCCTTGGCAGCCTGTCTGTAACTTCCGTTCTTCAGGAGAAGTCGGGCGTAAGCCAGGCGGTCGTTGAGGTCTGCCTGCTTGTATCGGATGGCATTGCTGTAGGCTGCCAGTGCCTTCGGCGTACTGTTGATTTTATCATAACAGCGTGCCATCTTCAGAGCCACCTTGCCCCGGGCAGCCCGCTCTTTCGTAGGCGTTTTGGTGTACACCTTTTTATATTGGGTTGCCGCATCGTAGTATTCGCCTAAAGAAAGATGCTTGTCTGCTTTCTTCAGGTTCTGATCAATGCCGCAACTTATCAGAAAGAGGCAGCTGATTGCTGTTATGATTTGATAAAATCTTATTTGTTTCATATTG
>JAJWOH010000030.1:0-3795 GCA_021635485.1 Segatella copri
AGTGATTCCGTTGGGGTTCGAACCCAAGACCCACAGCTTAGAAGGCTGTTGCTCTAATCCAACTGAGCTACGGAACCAACACTTTTCAAATCGCAAAATTGTCTAACCAGCGCCATTGGGCAATCTATTAGCCATTTTCTTATTTGCGGCTGCAAAGGTACATATATTTTTTGAATACGCCAAACTTTTTCTCACTTTTTTCTTTTTTTATGCTTAAATATCGCAAAAAATAACTACCTTTGCATCCGTTAGGAGCAAGAAACAGCATTCTGACCCCGAAAGAGAAGAGATTTTTATAACGCATATTCAAACATAAAACATACGCAAATGAAAAAGTTAATCTTTTCGGTAGCTCTGTTCTCGGCAGCACTCTCTGCCAGCGCAGAAGACCATCCGCTCTGGATGCGCTACCCAGCCATCTCCCCCGATGGCACAACCATCGCCTTCGCTTATAAAGGCGACCTATACAGTGTTTCTGTCAACGGCGGTGAAGCACGACAGCTCACAACCCATGCAGCCTTCGATTCGCATCCTGTATGGAGTCCTGACAGCAAGAAAATTGCCTTCCAGTCTAACCGCGAAGGAAGTCTCGATATCTTCGTAATCGATGCAAAAGGCGGTGCTCCTACCCGACTCACCACCAACAGCGGCAGCGAAACACCTATCGCCTTTGCAGACAACGACCATGTGCTCTACTCAGCCAGTCTGCAGCCTACAGCCCAGAGCATCATCTTCGGCGACAACACATTTCCACAAGTATATAAGGTAAGCACCAAGGGCGGAAGACCGGAACTCTTCTCTACCCTCACCATGGAGAATATCAGCATCGCCAAGAACGGCGACATTCTCTACCACGACAAAAAGGGATACGAAGACCCTTGGCGCAAACACCAGAAATCACCTATCGCACGCGACATCTGGCTGAAGAGTAACGGAAAGTTTGCCAAGCAGACTACCTTTGCCGGCGAAGACCGCTCGCCAGTATGGACATCAGACGAGAAATCATTCTTCTATCTGAGCGAACAGGACGGCACATTCAATATCTACCGCCGCAGCCTCAACAGTTCAAGCGACAAGCAGATTACCCACCACAAAGGCAATCCGGTAAGATTCCTCACTGCATCCAGCGCCGACCTGCTCTGCTACGGATATGATGGCGAAATCTACACCGTAAAAGAAGGTGGAGAGCCTCAGAAGGTGAACATCTCCATTACCACAGATAATGACGCTCCAAGCCTCGTACGTCAGATTAAAAGCTGGGGAGCTACAGAGATTTCCGTTTCGCCAGACGCCAAGGAAGTGGCTTTCGTGATGCATGGCGACGTATACGTAACTTCTGTAGAATACACCACGACCAAGCGCATTACCGACACACCACAGCAGGAGCGCAACCTGAGTTTCTCGCCAGACGGCAGAGCCCTGGTCTATGCAGCCGAGCGCAACGGCGTATGGCAGATTTACCAGTCTAAGATCAAGAACGAGAAAGAGAAGAACTTCACCTACGCTACCGATATCGAGGAAGAGCAGCTGGTGAAAACAGGCATTACATCGCAGTATCCTCAATACTCTCCTGACGGCAAGGAAGTGGCTTTCTTCGAAGACCGCGCTGCACTCCGCATCGTCAATCTGAAATCGAAGAAAATCCGCACCGTGCTCGATGGCAAATACGTCTACTCTTACAGCGATGGAGACATCGCTTTCGAATGGTCACCAGACAGCAAATGGCTCCTTTCAACCTATATCGGCAACGGCGGCTGGAACAACCAGGATATTGCGCTGGTAAAGGCTGACGGCAAGGAGGTTCACAACCTGACCAATTCCGGCTACAGCGACAGCAACGGCAAATGGGTGCTCGACGGCAAGGCTATGCTCTTCCAGAGCGACAGAGCCGGTTACCGCAGTCATGGAAGCTGGGGAGCAGAAGACGATGCCTACATCATGTTCTTCGACCTGGACGCCTACAACCGCTTCAACATGAGCAAGGAAGAGATAGAACTGGCTGACGCCAACAAGGACGAAAAGGAGAAGAAGGAAGACGAGAAGAAGGAAGAGGCTAAAAAGAAAGCTGACGAAAAGCAGAAGAAGACCGGAAAGATAGAGGTGGAAAAGGTAAAGCCACTGGAACTTGACATCGAAAACTGCCGCGACAGAATCGTACGCCTCACCGCAAACTCTTCGCACATGGGTGATGCTGTGCTCTCTAAAGACGGCGACAAGCTCTACTACCAGGCAGCCTTCGAGGATGGTTACGATCTCTGGCAGCACGACCTGAAGGACGGCTCTACCAAGCTCGTGATGAAGGGCGTAGGCCAGGGCAACCTGCAGACCGACAAGGATGTGAAGAACCTCTTTATCTGCAACGGAAGCAGCATCAAGAAGGTGGATCTGAGCGGATTCAGCACCAAGGACATCAGCTTTGAGGCTAACTTCAACTATAAGCCAGCCGAGGAGCGCCAGTATCTCTTCGACCACATATGGCGACAGGTGAAAGACAAGTTCTACGACCCTAAGATCCATGGTGTTGACTGGGAAGGTTACCGCAAGACCTATGAGAAGTTCCTGCCTTACATCAACAACAATTTCGACTTTCAGGAGATGTTGAGCGAAATGCTTGGCGAGCTGAACGCTTCGCATACAGGAGCCCGCTACTACGCTTCGAACAGCGCGCTTACCACCGCCAACCTGGGAGTATTCTTCGACCCTCAGTATCAGGGCGACGGTCTGAAGATTCAGGAGATTATCAAGCGTGGTCCTTTCGATGTGAAGAATACGGGCGTTACAGCTGGCAGCATCATCGAGAGCATCGACGGCGAGGAGATTAAAGCAGGAATGGACTACTTCCCATTGCTAGACGGAAAGGTTGGCAAGAATGTACGCCTCGGCATCAGAAACGCCAAGGGTAAGAAGATGGAGGTTACAGTGAAGGCTATCTCTCAGGGCAAACTCAACAACCTGCTCTACAAGCGATGGGTAGACCGCAACCGCGCTTTCGTTGACAGCATTTCGGGCGGACGCATCGCTTATGTTCACGTTAAGGCGATGGATTCGGAAAGTTTCCGCACCGTTTACAGCGAACTGCTGAGCGACAAGAACCGAAACAGAGACGCTGTAATCGTAGACGAGCGCCATAATGGTGGCGGCTGGTTGCACGATGATCTCTGCACTCTGCTCAACGGCAAGCAGTATCAGGAGTTTGTGCCTCACGGCAAGGTCGTTGGCCGCGATCCGTTCAACAAATGGGTGAAGCCATCTTGCGTCATGATCTGCGAGAACGATTACAGCAACGGTCACGGTTTCCCATGGGTTTACAAGGAACTCGGAATCGGCAAGCTGATCGGTGCTCCTGTAGCAGGAACCATGACAGCCGTATGGTGGGAAACGCTGATGGACAACACGCTGGTATTCGGTATTCCTCAGGTAGGCTGCCGCGACATGCGTGGCGTGTTCGGCGAGAACACCCAGCTGAACCCAGACATCGAGGTTTACAACAGTCCGGAAGATTTCATCAATGGCCATGATACCCAGCTCGAAAGAGCCGTAAAGGAAATGATGAAGAAATAAACAGAACGCCCTGCAAGGGTCCAGAAGCCAAACCACTTCTGTCCCTTTGCAGGGCGATTTGTTTTTGTATCTGACAACATTATTTATTAAACCTTATTAACCCACAATATCGGCGAAAACCCTTCTGTCATGACATAAAACCCTCTAAATCTTTACTTTTTTTCTTGAAAAGGGCGAAAAAGCAAGTGAAAAAGCCATAAAATAAAAAAAAATGAGTATCTTTGCAGAAGATAA
>JAJWOH010000030.1:3895-7079 GCA_021635485.1 Segatella copri
AAACAAGATTATGGGATTATTCGGATTATTCAGCAACAAAAAGAAGGAAACTCTCGATAAGGGACTTGAAAAAACCAAGGAGAGTGTGTTTGGCAAACTGGCGCGCGCCGTTGCCGGAAAGTCTACCGTCGATGATGATGTGCTCGACGATCTCGAAGAGGTACTCATCACCTCAGATGTAGGTGTAGAAACCACGGTCAAGATTATCCGCCGCATCGAAGAACGTGTGGCCCGCGATAAATATGTTTCAACCAGCGAGCTTAACCGCATTCTGCGCGAGGAAATCGCCATTCTCCTCTCCGAGAATCACAGCGATGACCTGGCAGACTGGGATCTCCCTGCCGACCATAAGCCTTACGTTATCCTCGTAGTAGGCGTAAACGGCGTGGGCAAGACAACCACCATTGGCAAACTGGCTTACCAGTTTAAGAAGGCTGGCAAGAAGGTTGTTCTGGGAGCTGCCGACACCTTCCGTGCCGCTGCCGTAGAGCAGATTTGCATCTGGGGCGAGCGCGTGGGTGTGCCTGTAGTGAAACAGCAGATGGGAAGCGACCCGGCAAGCGTAGCGTTCGACACCCTGCAGAGCGCCAAGGCAAACGGCGCCGACGTGGTGCTCATCGATACGGCAGGCCGACTGCACAACAAGGTGAACCTGATGAATGAGCTCAAGAAAATAAAGGAAGTGATGAAGAAGGTAATGCCTGAAGCACCAGACGAGGTAATGCTCGTGCTCGACGGAAGTACCGGACAGAATGCATTCGAGCAGGCTAAGCAGTTCTCTGCCGTTACCAACATCTCCTCGCTCGCCATCACCAAGCTCGACGGAACCGCAAAGGGCGGCGTGGTCATCGGCATCAGCGACCAGCTCAAGGTGCCTGTAAAATACATCGGACTGGGCGAAGGAATGGAAGATCTGCAGCTCTTCAACAAGACAGAATTCGTAGACTCGCTCTTTAAAAATTAGAAAATGAAGAAAAATCAGATAGATATTATAACCCTGGGCTGCTCGAAGAATCTCGTAGACAGCGAGTTGCTGATGAAGCAGTTTGAGGCAAACGGCTACCATTGTGTTCACGATTCAAAGCGCCCTCAGGGCGAGATTGCCGTTATCAACACATGCGGTTTCATCGAGGATGCAAAGCAGGAAAGCATCGACACCATCCTGGAGTTTATCCAGGCTAAGGAAGAAGGCCGACTCAGAAAGCTCTACGTAATGGGCTGCCTCTCGCAGCGCTACCAGAAGGAACTGGAAGAAGAAATGCCCGAAGTGGATAAGTTCTACGGCAAGTTCAACTACAAGCAGCTTCTGCAGGAACTCGGCAAGGCGGAAGTTTCATCCTGCAACGGCCAGCGCCATCTCACCACTCCGCGTCATTATGCCTACATCAAGATAGCCGAGGGCTGCAACCGCCACTGTGCCTACTGCGCCATTCCTATCATCACCGGCAAGCACGTTTCCCGACCAAAGGAAGAGATTCTGCAGGAGGTGCGCGAACTGGTGGCAGAAGGCGTGAAGGAGTTTCAGATTATCGCTCAGGAACTCACCTACTACGGCGTAGATATTGACGGCAAGCATCATATTACCGAACTCATCAGCGAGATGGCTGATATTCCGGGCGTGAAATGGATTCGCCTGCATTACGCTTATCCGAACCAGTTCCCAATGGATCTTCTGGACGTGATGCGCGAGAAGCCAAACGTATGCAAATATCTCGACATTGCCCTCCAGCACATCAGCGACCACATGCTCACCAGCATGCATCGCCACGTAACGAAGCAGGAAACCATCAATCTGCTGAAGGCCATCCGCGAACGCGTGCCAGGCATTCACATCCGCACTACGCTGATGGTCGGATTCCCAGGCGAGACAGATGAGGATTTCCACGAGCTCCTCGACTTCGTACGCAAACAGAGATTTGAGCGCATGGGCGCCTTCGCCTACTCTGAGGAAGAAGGAACCTACAGCGCCACCCACTACGAAGACAACGTGCCTGCCGAGGTAAAGCAGCGCCGGCTGGACGAACTGATGGTTCTGCAGCAAGACATCAGCTCTGAGATTGAGGCAGATAAGGTGGGCAAAACCATGACCGTTATCATCGACCGCAAGGAAGGCGATTACTACATCGGACGAACAGAGTTCTGCTCTCCGGAAGTAGACCCTGAAGTTCTGATCCGTGCCGATGAGAAGCGTCTGCGCGTGGGTTGTTTCTATCAGGTAGAAATTACTGCAAGCGAGGAATTTGACCTCTATGGCAAGGTGGTGAAATAATCATTCTCTCCCCCATAGCCTGGAGTTTTAGAAATTTTGACTACATATTAAATAAATATGAACAATAAGGAATACATCGCTGAACTGGCTCAGCAAACCGGCTACTCGCAGGAAGACACCCAGAAGTTGGTGCGCAAGGCGATAGACGCTATGATTGCCGAGTTTGAGGATGGAGAAGCTGTCTCTATCCCCAATTTTGGCACCTTCGAAGTGAAGAAGCGCATGGAGCGAGTGGTGGTTAATCCTACTACCAAGAAGCGCCAGCTGGTGCCGCCTAAGTTGGTGTTGGGTTTCCGACCGGTTGCTTCGGTCAAGGAAAAACTAAAGAATGGAGGGGATGAGCAATGAGCAAATTCAGTTTAAATACACTCGGAAAACTGCTTGCTGATAAGAGCGGTCTGAGCCAGGTGGAAGCAGAACTCTTCATCCGGAAGATGTTTGATGTGTGCAACCAGGGACTCGATGCCGACAAGCAGGTGAAGATAAAATGGCTGGGCACCTTTAAGGTACAGGCCACGAAAGACCGTGAAAGCATCAATGTGAACACGGGCGAGCGCTTCACCATTGAAGGCAGAGACAAACTCACCTTCACGCCTGACAACATCCTGAAAGAAATCGTGAACAAGCCATTCGCCCAATTTGAAACGGTGGTAGTAAATGACGGCGTAGATTTCGATGAAATAGATGAGAAGTTTGGAGAAGAACAGACAGAAGATGCTCCTGCACAAGTAATCGATTTTCTGGACGAAAAAGAAACAACAACTCCAAATCCGGAGGTTGTCGTAATCGGATCAGAAAAGGAAAAGGAAAAAGAAGCCGAAGACGAACTGGCAAAGCAAATTGCTATAGAACAAGCTAAACTGGAAAGATTAAAACAAGCCCAACTGGAGCAGGAAAGAATACAGAAAGAAAAGC
>JAJWOH010000030.1:7179-22958 GCA_021635485.1 Segatella copri
GAGCAGGAAAGACTGGAGCAAGAGAAGCTTGAATTAGCCCAGCAACAGCAAGCCCTAAAAGCAGTTGTTGAACCTGCAATACCTGCATCAGATGAATCTGAAGAAGAAGAGGAGGAGGAACCTTCCAATTCTCATCATATTGTTATTCCTCGCTATCTGGTCGTTGCAGTCTGTCTCATCGTAGTAGCTTTGATTGGCGGAATGGGATGGTTTGCCTTCAACTATGGTCAGATGACTGCCCAGCGCGATCATCTAGCCATGCAGTTAAACCAGTATCATCAGGCTCCAGCCAAGAAAGTCTCAGCCAAACCAGCTGCCGCCCCACTCTCTCAGGAACAGAAACTCCGCCAGAAAGCGATGGAAGACAGCATCCGTATGGCTAAAACTGCAGAAGCAGTAAAACTGGCTGAAAATTCGGATGAGGAAAGTGCTAGCGCTGAAAAAGCTAAGCAGACTGAAGCAAAAGCTAAGGCAGAAGCGAAAGAAAAGGCTAAAGATAAAGCCGAAGAAAAGGCTACTTCGAAAATAGCATCATCCCAGTATGATAAGGATGCTCGCGTACGCACGGGAGCTTACCGAATCATAGGAGTTGCCCAGACCGTTACGGTTGGCGCCGGTCAGACCCTCGAACAGATCAGCACCCGCTATTTAGGTTCCGGCATGGAATGCTACGTAGAAGCCCTGAATGGTACAAGCACCGTAAAGGCTGGACAGAAAATCAAGATTCCGAAACTGGAATTGAAGAAGAAAAAGAAATAAAATACTGAACAAACAAAAAATCGCCCTGTAAGAGCAAATATAATTTTGCACTTACAGGGCGACATTGTTTTATGTAACATTACTTGCCCAACACTTCATCAAGCAAAGTGTAGAAAGCAGGATCCTCACCAACGATGGTCTTGATTATCTTACCATTAGCATCAATCACAATCTTTGTAGGGAAACCCTGAACAGCGTAATCGCTGAGAACCTTGCTGTCCTTTGGATTGTAAACATGAATCCATGGCAACTGGTGCTTCTCAACAGCAGCCTTCCACTTAGCCTCTGTATCATTACAATCTACACCAAGAATTTCAAACTTACCCTTGTACTTCTCGTAATACTCCTTCATCTTAGGCATTCCCTTGATGCACCATCCGCACCATGAACCCCAGAAATCGAGAACTACAATCTTACCGCGAAGGCTGGAAAGCTTGAAATCATTTCCCTTAATATCCTTCAGCGTAAAGTCAGGAGCCTCAACACCGGCAGCCTGCACCTTCTTAGCCTTCTCCTCAGCCTCAGCACGCTTCTTAGCCATATCAATCATTGGCTGGTAGAAAGCCTTCATTCTGCCGTTCTTCACATTCTCAGAGAGCAAGCCCAGCAGTTTCTCCATCTTGCTGACATCATCAAACTGCTCTATAATAGTAGCACAAGCCTCATAATCAGGATGCTGTTTTACGAAATCGAAAATCTTATCGTCCTTTGCCTTTTGCAGGGCAGGAGCCTTCTGCTCATATTCAGCCATGATGGTCTGCTGGGTCTCACCATTCTTGATTCTCTGGTTCAGGGAAGCTTCGTAATCTCTCAACTCCTTATTAGCATTCTCCAGCAGAACATCTACTTCATGATACTGCTGATAGAACTTAGAACCCGAAATATCAAAGCGGGTCTTTGCATCGCCCTTAACTTCAGCCTTCTCGCCAGGCACACAAGGCAGGTTGAACATAAACTGACCTGCACCACGATAAGCTTCAGGTGAGAGGAAAACGTATCCGGCAGCCTTATCAAGGTTTGCAGAATAGGTAAACTTGCCATTCTTCACCAAAACCGTGTCCATCTTAACATTTCTGCCCTTGTAAACAAGTACAGAATCGGAATTGAAATTCTTCAAATCCACCTTCAACTGGAAGTTGCTCTTCTGAGCCATTGCAACGGTTGATGCAAGCATCAGAGCCGCAGATAAAATCGCTGTTTTCATTTTTCTTTTATTATATTTATTCTGATTACACCTTATTATATATAGGGAACGAAGAACGCCTGATTCATCTTCATCATTATTCTTCATACTCAGTAGTATCCTCAATACCCGCCTCGGCCAAAGCCTCCTTGCGCTCAACGCAGGTTCCGCATTTGCCACAATGCTTCTCTCCGCCCTTATAGCAGCTCCAGGTTTCAGCATAGTCAATGCCCAACTTCTTACCTATCTCAGCAATCTGCCCTTTGGTAATATTCGTATAAGGAGCCACCACACGCACATCAACGAACGTTCCTGCTTCAGCAGCCTCATCTATCGCCTTGATAAACTCCGGACGGCAGTCTGGGTAAATCGTATGATCGCCACCATGGTTCGCAATGAAAACTTTCTTCAGATTATTACTCTCAGCAATGCCGATGGCAATGCTCAGCATGATTCCATTACGGAAAGGAACCACCGTACTCTTCATATTATCAGCAGCATAATGACCTTCAGGAATCGCATCGGCACCTTCAAGAAGAGAACTCTTGAAATACTGATGCATGAAACCCAAATCTATCGTAATATGCTTGATTCCCAATCGCTCACAATGCATCTTGGCAAAAGGTATTTCACGCTCGTTATGATTACTTCCATAGTTAAAACTAATGCCGAGTGCAATCTCGTCTTTCTTATCGTAGAGCAGCGTGATGCTATCCATGCCACCGCTCACAATGATTACTGAATCCTTCATTTTACTTTGAATTTTGAATTTTGAACTGTATGATTACTTTTTACTTCACCCGAACAGGCAGCGGAATGCTTCTTCCACCTTCCTTACGGGATGAATTTCTATCTTATATTTCTTATGGTCGAAACCATGATTGCTGTACTTCGGAATGATGATGTGCTGGAATCCCAGTTTCTCAGCCTCAGCAATACGCTGCTCGATGCGGCTCACCGGACGGACTTCACCGCTCAGACCTACCTCGCCTGCCATACACCAACCTTGCTCGATAGGCGTGTCAACATTGCTGCTCAATACGGCTGCCAACACACTCAAGTCCATGGCAGGATCGGTTACTCTCAATCCTCCGGCAATATTCAGGAACACGTCCTTCTGCATCAGCTTGAACCCCACACGTTTCTCTAGAACCGCCAGGAGCATGTTCAAACGGCGCTGGTCAAAACCCGTTGCCGAACGCTGCGGAGTTCCATAGGCAGCTGTTGAAACCAAAGCCTGCGTCTCTACCAGGAATGGACGAACACCCTCGATGGCTGCGCTGATAGCTACACCCGAAAGCCCGTCATGATCTTCGGTAAGAAGCAACTCTGAAGGATTGCTCACCTGTCGGAGTCCGCCTTGCATCATCTCATAGATTCCCAACTCTGAAGTACTTCCGAATCGGTTTTTGATGCTTCTCAAGATGCGGTACATGTAATGCTGGTCGCCCTCAAACTGAATCACCGTATCAACGATGTGCTCCAGAATCTTTGGTCCGGCAAGCGTTCCCTCCTTATTAATATGTCCTATCAGAATAACCGGAATGCCACTCGTCTTGGCAAAACGGAGCAGGGAGGCTGCACACTCGCGAACTTGGGAGACAGAACCCGGCGAACTGTCTACTTCTTCTGTAGCGATAGTTTGGATAGAATCTATAACTATCAGCTGTGGAGCCACTTCCTGGATATGGCTGAAGATTTTCTCCAACTGCGTTTCGCATAGAACCGTAATATGATCAAAGGCTCCTTCTGATGAAAGAGAAGCCGTTTTCTGTGTGTCCGCAGAAGAACCCTCTCTGAGCATCGCCTGTCCTTTAGCCAACCGGTCAGCACGGAGTTTGATTTGATGAGCACTCTCCTCTCCACTCACATACAGGATGCGGCGGTCAGTCATGTTCAGAATAGTCTGCAAGGTGAGCGTACTCTTACCGATTCCCGGTTCACCGCCCAGGAGCGTAATGCTGCCAGGAACCATTCCGCCACCCAGCACACGGTTCAGCTCCTCGTCCCTCATATCGATGCGCGGTTCATCAATCGCAGAAATATCGCGAAGCTTCATCGGCGCAGCGTCATGCTCGCTGTGCTGCCCGCCAAACATCGTGGCAGCCCCACCATGACGCATGGTCATTCCGGCATTCTTCGCAGCCTGCGATCCGGAATCAGCAGCAATACGAATTTCCTTAAATGTATTCCATTGTCCGCAGCTAGGACATTTGCCCATCCATTTGGCACTTTCCTGTCCGCAATTGCTGCACACAAAAGCAATCTTATCTTTCGCCATTTTATCTCATTTATATGTAATAACGTTTTAACTGCGCACAAAGGTACTATTTATTATCGAAAAATCCAAAAAAAAAGTAATTTGTTAAGAATATATTTCATTTCTCTCCATTTTGTTTAACAAATCAGGCAGAAGGAAGCGCAAAACACGAATTTTGCAAACCCGATATAGCAAACAGACGATTTCATCTACTAAAAATCATAAAAACCGCTACTATATTTTGCTGATTCAAATATAATTTGTATCTTTGCCTTCGGTTTTTGAAACCAGCAGAAAGGTTTAGAACAATAAATTAGTACATAAACTAAATAAAATTTAGGTAAAATGAAAATTGAAGATTTTAACTTTGCCGGTCACAAGGCAATCGTGCGCGTTGACTTCAACGTGCCATTGGATGAAAATGGTAATGTAACAGACGACACTCGTATCCGCGGTGCCCTTCCTACATTAAAGAAGGTACTTGCAGACGGCGGTGCGCTCATCATGATGAGCCACATGGGTAAGCCAAAGGGCAAGGTTAAACCAGAGCTTTCTCTCTCTCAGATTGTTAAGAACGTATCAGACGCTCTCGGCGTAGACGTTAAGTTCGCTAAGGACTGCGGTAACGCTGATGCTGAGGCAGCTGCCTTGAAGCCAGGTGAGGCTCTCTTGCTCGAGAACCTCCGCTTCTATCCAGAAGAGGAAGGCAAGCCAGTTGGCGTTGAGAAGGGTACTCCAGAATTCGATGCTGCTAAGGCTGAGATGAAGGAGCGTCAGAAGAAGTTCGCTGCTAAGTTGGCTTCTTACGCTGACGTATACGTAATGGACGCATTCGGTACAGCTCACCGCAAGCACGCTTCTACAGCTGTCATCGCTGATTCTTTCGACAAGGATCACAAGATGCTCGGCTTCTTGATGGAGAAGGAAGTTAAGGCTGTTGACGCAGTTCTCGGCAACATCAAGCGCCCATTCACAGCTATCATGGGTGGTTCTAAGGTTTCTACTAAGATCGGTATCATCGAGAACCTGTTGACTAAGGTTGACAACCTGATTCTCTGCGGTGGTATGACTTATACATTCTCTAAGGCTCTCGGCGGAAAGATCGGTATGTCTATCTGCGAGGATGACAAGCTCGACGTTGCTCTCGACGTAATCAAGAAGGCTAAGGAGAACGGTGTAAACCTCGTACTCGGCACAGACTCTATCTGCGGTGATGACTTCAAGAACGACTGCAATACTCAGGTTTGCCCATCTAACAACATCCCTGACGGTTGGGAGGGTATGGACGCAGGTCCTGAGACTCGCAAGGCTTTCGCAGCTGCCATCAAGGGTGCCAAGACTATCCTCTGGAACGGTCCTGCAGGTGTATTCGAGTTCGACAACTTCGCTGGTGGTTCTAAGGCTATCGCTGAGGCAATCGCTGAGGCTACTAAGGAAGGTGCATTCTCACTCATCGGTGGTGGTGACTCTGTAGCTTGTATCAACAAGTTCGGTTTGGCTGATCAGGTATCTTACATCTCTACAGGTGGTGGTGCTCTCCTCGAGGCTATCGAGGGTAAGGTATTGCCAGGTGTAGCAGCTATCGAGAAGTAATCTCATGTCAAAAAGAAAGCCATTTGCAAAAAGGGCTTGATTTTTTACAAGAAAAAATAGGTTGGAGGGCATCCTATGTGATGTCCTCCAATTTTCAGTTTTAACTGAATCCCTAATAATCTACAGATTCTCTCTATAAACAGAACTGTATCTTTCAATTAAAACAAGCAACAGAAAACATAAATTCTAAAATTATTTGGTAAACTACAAGGAATATAATTTTCTGATTTTAAAACGAATACATGGATTGGATTGTTAATCTCTTCACCAATACCGAGTCGGTGGCTCACATCGCCCTACTCTACGCTATCGTGATAGCTATTGGTGTTTACCTCGGAAAAATAAAGATTGGCGGCATTTCGTTAGGTGTCACCTTCGTTCTCTTCGCAGGTATTTTGGCTGGCCACGTTGGCTTCACCGGTCCAAAGGAAATTCTCACATTCGTGCAAGACTTCGGCTTGATCCTCTTCGTCTTCATGATTGGTCTCCAGGTAGGACCTGGCTTCTTCGAGAGTTTCAAGAAAGGTGGTGTTACGCTCAACATGCTTTCGGCTAGCGCTATTCTGCTCAACATCCTCGTGATGTTTGGTTGCTATTATCTCTTCTTTGATACGAGCAACCCTAACAACTTGCCTATGATGGTAGGTACTCTCTATGGTGCGGTTACCAATACTCCGGGTCTTGGTGCTGCCAACGAGGCTTTGCTCAGCGTCTTCCCTAATGGTGCTCCAAGTATTGCCAATGGTTATGCTTGTGCTTATCCTCTTGGTGTGGTGGGCATTATCGGTGCTACTATCCTTATCAAGTACATCTGTAAGATTAATACTGCTGATGAGGAAGAACAGCTTAACGAAGAAGATGCTGCAAACCCACACGCTAAGGCCCACAACATGCACTTACGCGTGGAAAATGCTTATATTACAGGCAGAACGCTGAGAGAAGTTTCAGAATTCTTGAACCGTGACATTGTATGTTCACGACTGCTCCACAATGGCGAGGTGAGCATTCCTAACAGCAAGACTAAGTTTGAGGTTGGAGACGAATTGCTCGTTGTATGTGCAGAGGCTGATGCTGAAGCCATCAAGGCTTTTATCGGACCAGAGGTTGAAGCTGAATGGGACCGCGAGAAGGATGAAGTACAGCACTTTGTTTCTCGCCGTATCATCGTTACCCGTCCGGAAATGAACGGTAAGACCTTGGGTAAGATGCACTTCTCCAGCGTATACGGCGTTAACGTAACCCGTATTTCCCGTCAGGGAATGGACATTTTTGCAGGCAGAAACCACCACTTCCACGTAGGTGATAAGATTCTGGTTGTAGGTCCTGAAGAGAATGTGAACCGTGTGGCTGAAATCATGGGTAACTCTGTAAAGCGCCTCGATGCGCCTAACATTGCCACTATCTTCGTAGGCATTATGGTAGGTATTATCTTCGGTTCTCTCCCATTTGCCATTCCGGGAATGCCGGTGCCTTTGAAGTTGGGTATTGCCGGAGGTCCGCTTATCATCGCCATCCTCATCGGCCGTTTCGGCTATCGCATGAAACTGGTAACTTATACGACGACTTCGGCCAACATGATGCTGCGAGAAATAGGACTTGTACTCTTCCTGGCGAGTGTGGGAATCAAGGCTGGTGCCGGATTCTGGGACACAGTAGTACAGGGTGACGGTTTGAAATATGTGGGATGTGGTTTCCTCATCACCGTTATTCCTATCCTCATCATCGGTACGATTGCCCGTCTGAAGTTTAAGTTCAACTACTTCACCATCATGGGTATGCTCGCCGGTACTTACACAGACCCTCCTGCGTTGGCTTATGCAAATGCTTCTTGCTCTAAAGAGGCTCCAGCTGTAGGATACTCTACGGTTTATCCATTGAGCATGTTCCTCCGTATCTTTACAGCCCAGATAGTGGTGCTGTTCTTCTGCGGAGCGTAAGACTTACAAAAGTTAACAAAACAACTGGAAATAGTTATAAATTATAAAAGAGGTGCACAAAGACAAAAATTTGTGCACCTTTTTTGTTGTCTTTTCAGAAATTCTTCGTACCTTTGAGCACAAGAAACAAACCTAATGAATCTACTAGGAACAGCTATCGTTCCTATATGATGCAGATTTTTTCGAAATATGAAACAATAACCCTATAAACGTAAGTAAGCGTATGAAGAAATTGGGATTTCTGATAACCATGCTAGTCATCACGTCCTTGCCCGCTTGGAGTCAAGGAGCCAAAAGTATCCGTATTACGGAGGTGATGACCGACAACCGTACCAATCTTGTAGATGAGTACGGGCAGCACAAACCATGGGTGGAATTGAGCAATTCCTCCTTTACCACGTATAATGTGCGTGGTATGTTCCTAACCACCGACCGAAGGGTTCTCGACAAGAAAATGTCGCCTGAAGCTCGCCGACAGCTGATGTGCCCATTGCCTAACAATGAACCACGAACCACACTGGGCGGCAAGAAGAGCATCGTTATCTTCGACAGCAGTTCCTGGTACCAGGATGGCAGGAACGGACAACATTGGAAGGCAAAGAATTCTTCCAACTCGGGACCTTTTCATCTCAATCTTATTCTACAGGAAAAGATGCCCAACTGGATAGCACTCTATGACGGAAATGCCGTTGACCTGATAGATTCCGTAAGCGTGCCAGTGTTGGCTGCTGATGAGAGTTTTGAACTGAGTAAGGACTTCAAGACATGGGAGAAAGCCATTGCCGGATCAGTAACTCCAGGCTATCTGCCTCAAAACACAGGTTTGAGTAAAGCCCAGCAATTGAAGAAAAGCGATCCATACGGAATAGGAATCGCCGTACTTTCAATGGGAATCGTATTTGCCTGCCTTGCTCTCCTCTTCATCGTGTTCTGGGTTTTCGGAGCCTACATGAAACATAAACAGCGCATCGCCCGTGCTACTGAGAAGCACGCCACCTTATTATATAAGACAGGAAAGAAGACCATCGAGGTTACTCAAGACCTCAGTCATAAGACCAACGTGATTCTGAAAGATGGTTTAGAAACCAAGGGTATTGATAAGGAGATTTACATGGCAGTCATCTCCCTTGCACTACAGGAATATCTGGAAGATGTTCACGATGTAGAACCAGGCATTATCACCATCAAGCCAAAACAGACCAGATGGAATGCTCCGAAATTCAACAACAACAATAACAACGTTAAAATATAGAAACTATGGCAAAGTACGAATATAAGGTTAAAGGCGTAGATTACGTCGTTGAAATACAGGATATTGAAGGCAATATCGCCAATGTAACCGTGAATGGAATTCCATTCGAAGTGGAAATGAAACAGCCGGTTAAGAGCAGTAAGCAGAAAGTGAAGTTAACTGATGGACAAAACAACATTTCTGCCAGCTCTGTTGCAAGCGCAGGTTCTGCTGCAGGTTCAAGTTCTGCAGCAAGTTCTGATTCTGCTTCATCAAGCAAACAGGCAACTCCTGCTGCAGGCAAACCAGTTGTTGCCCCTCTGCCTGGTACTATCAACGAAATCAAGGTGAAAGTCGGTGACAAGGTGAACACAGGCGATACTGTTGTCGTTCTCGAAGCCATGAAGATGCAGAACAACATCGATGCAGAAACTTCAGGAACCATTACCAGCATCAACGTGAACAAGGGAGACGCAGTAATGGAAGGAGACACGCTTGTTACAATCGCGTAATAAACTGTTTAGACCAAAGCTAATGATTACTCTTCCAATCAAAAGACTAATCATAAAGTTCAATGTTCAACTTTCAAAGTTCAAAGTAAATCAATGTCTAACTTTCAAAGTTCAAAGTAAATTATGGATTTCATCATACAAAACTTCAATGAGTTTCTTACCTTTACAGGCTTTGCCAACGCCTCGGCAGGAAACCTCATCATGATTCTGGTGGGAGCACTCTTTATCTGGCTCGCCATCAAGAAAGATTTTGAGCCGCTGCTCCTGGTTCCAATCGGATTGGGAATCATTCTTGGCAACATTCCATTCCGTGCCGATGCAGGACTCGAAATAGGTTTATACGAAGACAACTCCGTTCTGAACATCTTCTACCAGGGAGTGAAACAGGGCTGGTACCCGCCACTCGTATTCCTGGGCATTGGAGCCATGACCGACTTCTCTGCGCTCATTTCCAACCCGAAGCTCATCCTGATTGGAGCCGCTGCCCAATTTGGAATCTTCGGCGCCTACATGATAGCCCTGGCTCTTGGGTTCGAACCTAACCAGGCAGCTGGCATTGCTATTATCGGAGGAGCAGACGGACCAACCGCCATCTTCCTGAGCAGCAAACTGAGTCCGAACCTCATGGGAGCCATTGCGGTTTGCGCCTACTCTTACATGGCACTGGTGCCTGTAATCCAGCCACCTTTGATGCGACTGCTTACAACCAAGAAAGAGCGCGTCATCAAGATGAAACCGGCACGTCAGGTTTCACAGACCGAAAAGATTCTCTTCCCTATCATCGGTCTGCTTCTCACCACCTTCATCGTTCCATCCGGTTTGCCATTATTAGGAATGCTGTTCTTCGGAAATCTTCTGAAAGAGAGTGGAAAGACAACCCGACTCGCCAAGACAGCAAGCAGCAGCTTGAATGATATTGTCGTCATCCTCCTCGGCCTGACCGTAGGCTGTTCTACCCAGGCTTCAGAGTTTCTGACATTAAACACCATCAAAATCTTTGCTCTCGGTGCTCTTGCTTTCATCATCGCATCGGCAAGCGGAATCTTATTCGTCAAGCTGATGAATCTCTTCTTGCCAAAAGGCAAGAAACTAAACCCACTTATCGGAAACGCCGGAGTGAGTGCCGTACCAATGAGTGCACGCATCTCCAACAACCTGGGTCTGGAATACGACCGCCACAACTTCCTTCTCATGCACGCCATGGGACCAAACGTTGCGGGAGTCATCGGTTCTGCCGTTGCAGCCGGAGCTTTGCTGGGATTCTTCAATTAAAAGTTGAGCCACCAAGCTATCCCTCCAGGATAAGCACATAAAAAAGAATCGCCCTGAAAGGACAAAAGCATCTTACATCCAATGCTTTCCCTTTCAGGGCGACTTTTTTATTTCTTTTTTTAGCTCTTAACCCGCATTCTCATTTTTCCTTCAAAGGAAATGATAACCTCAACCTGATAACTCAAACTGCTGTCAGGCATTGCCAGAACAGCAAGATAATGAATGCCTGATTCATCTATCTTATTGAATACGATGTCGCTCAATATAGACTGGTCCAAGAAAGAAGCAGGAACCTGCTTATCGAAATCCTTCTTATGAAAATCACGAGAGAACAGACAGTTGGCACCATGATAAACATGCAAGTTCACAATATTATCATAATAAACATTGTCTACCTCAACACCATCATCATTATAAGAACTCTTGTAGACCTTATAACTTGTTGGGTTAACCTGTACGTAGAGATGATATTTCTCATCGCCCCTTACAACCACCGTATCACGTTTAATCAGCGTATTCTGATTCAGCGCCACGGAAACATGGTTGTGGATGAACTGCTGCAAATAAGACTTATCTTCCGTCTTCACCAGCTTAACCACATCCCCATTCTGCACCTTAAACTGGAAAATATGCTCAGCCTGTTTTACGATCGGATATTTTGCAATATTAGCACCCTTCATTACAAGCGTATCACCAGCAATGTAGAAGTAGACAGGCTGACTGGTAGAATCAGGATAATAAATCGTATCGCCTTTTACGCGGAATGCCACATCATCCTCATCGTCATCGTTCAGCCAAATGCCTTGCAACATCTTCTTAGCCGCAGTATCTTCCTTCACTTCCTGTTGCTTTTCGGCCTTCTGCCCACAAGCAACAAGAGTCAAGATACAACTGAGCAGCCATAAATTAACTATCTTTTTCATGATGAGTTCTTTAAATAAATTAATCGGTAAAAGCTAATGCCAATTCTACTCGAAATAATCAGCCTCTCCGAAAGACTTTGCCTTGGTTCTGTCTTTTTCTGACGTAAGCACCTCAACTCCTTCAATAGGCCATTTTATTCCGATAGTAGGATCATCCCAATGAATACTGGCTTCGTAATCAGGAGCATAAACATTATCTACTTTATAAGTAAAGATGGCTTCGTCGCTCAGTACCAGGAAACCATGGGCAAAACCGCGAGGAATGAAAAACTGACGTTTGTTCTCTCCACTCAATTCTACCATTACATATTTACCGAAAGTCTTGCTGCCCTTTCGCAGGTCAACAGCAACATCCAGCACGCGGCCTTTGATGACACGCACCAACTTAGCCTGCGAGAATTCACCTTTCTGATAATGCAAACCTCTGAGCACACCACGAGCCGACATCGATTCATTGTCTTGCACAAACTCCACATGCCCTCCAACGTGAGCATCAAAGTCAGCCTGCTTCCATGCTTCAAAGAAATAGCCGCGAGCATCTTCAAATACCCGAGGTTCTATCAGCCAGACTCCTTCTATTTCTGTCTCTGTATATTTCATTGATTTATACCTTATTTATTTTAGGCACAAAGGTAATACTTTTTCCCGAAACGACAAAACAAATTAGACTTTTTATGATTTCATCGAAAATTTTCTCTATTTTCTGTTGGTCATTTCCGAAAAAATCACTACCTTTGCAAACGTGAATAGACTAGAAAGACATATAGAGATCCTACTTTTGAGCAACGATTGCGTGATTGTCCCAGGATTTGGTGGCTTCATGGCTCATCATGTAGATGCGCGTTACGATGGCAGAGACAGCATGTTTTTGCCACCGCTGAGAACTATTGGCTTTAACCCACAGCTCCAGATGAACGATTCTCTCCTTGCACTTTCGTATGTTGAAGCATACGACATCAGCTATCCGGAAGCTTTGAACCGCATTGCTGATGAGGTGACAGAGATGCGTCAGACTCTGGAGAATTCAGGAAAATTTGAACTGAATGATATTGGCACCATCATATTGAACGAAGACGGAAATTATACCTTCGAACCATGCGAGGCGGGCATTCTTACCCCTGAGTTGTATGGTTTGGGCGGTTTAAACATGCTCCCACTCGCGCAGATTTCTGCAGAAGAGGTTCAGAAGACAGAAGATTCTGCTGCTTCAATCATTGAAATGCCAGCAAAGACAGTAGAAAACAATCGTACAGAAAGCGAAGTCAAGAATCAGGATAGTAACCAGAAGATAGAGAGTGGACTCTCGGTCAACAATTCTGTGTTCGTTAACGAAGAAGAAGAATCAAATGCCGAATTCATCAGCATCAAGAAGAGCTGGTTGCGCAATATTGCAGCAGCCTGCATCGCCCTCATTGCATTCTTCACCTACTCTTCTCCATTGGGAACTCCAACTGTCCAGAAGAGCCAAATCGACACGGGTATGCTGAACCGCATCATGCCTAAGGAGATAAACAAGGTTGCTCAACCTCAAGAACTGGTGCTCAGTACTGAATCACAGGCAGAAGAAAGCATTCCTGCAAAATCTGCCAACATGGCTCAGGACAATGAATTGCAAACAGCTTCTTCTTACTATAGCATCGTTTTGGCAAGTCGTGTTACCAAGCGCAATGCTGCCTGCTATGCTGAACTCCTCCAGAACAAGGGATTCAAGGAAGCCAGAGTGTTGATTACGGATAATAATGTGAAAGTTATATACGGAACTTACTCTACCGAGGGCGAAGCTTATACTGCTCTCAACCGTTTACACAACTATGATGCTTTTACTGACGGCTGGATTACGAAAGTGAAAGAATAGTTGAAAGTTAAGAGTTTATAGTTTATAGCTAGAACAAAGAGCAAGGAGTATCGGAAACTTCTACAACACATTATTATAAAATATAGAAAAGTAAGAAAAAGAATATGAAAAGAGTACGTTGTCCTAAATGCGATAATTTTATCACCTTCGATGAGACCAAGTATCAGGCAGGTCAGAGTCTCGTTTTCGTTTGTCCTAATTGCAATAAGCAGTTTGGCATCCGAATGGGAGTTTCAAAGCTCCGCGAAACCCGCAAGGAAGAAAAGCTTGACGAGAATGCCAACGAGAAGGGATACGGTTCTATCGTTGTCATCGAGAACGTATTCGCTTACAAGCAGGTCATCCCGCTCCAGTTGGGCGACAATATCATCGGCCGTTACATGAAGAACAGTGGAATCAACTGCCCTATCGAAACCGTAGATCCAAGCGTTGACATGAACCATTGCGTAATCAACGTTAGTCGCGACAAGAAAGGCAAATTGAAATATGTGCTCCGCGATGGACCAAGTTATACAGGAACTTTCGTTGACAATGAAATTCTGGGCGACAGAGAACGCCGTATTATCGAAGACGGAACCCTGTTCACCATCGGAGCAACTTCTATCATTCTCCGCACAGCAGACAGTGAAGAAGAAAACTAAGAAGTTTTGATTATCGAAATAAACACCTCAAAAGGAGCAATTGGATGTTGGTTTACATCGAATTGCTCCTTTTTCACTTAACGAAAACGTAAAAACACGCCATATTTCTAACTTTCTGAAAGAAATCTACTATATTTCGTAATCTTTTTGTTTTTATTTTCTTTAAATTAAAAGAAAATGTGTACCTTTGCATCGAAAAATAAGAAATAGAAATGAATTACGTTAGGTTATGGATGTAGCAATCGTAAAATATAATGCCGGAAATATCTATTCCGTAGTCAACGCCATGAAGCGTTTAGGCATCGAACCTGTACTTACAGATGATGCAGAAATGCTCCAGAAGGCTGACCGCGTTCTCTTCCCAGGACAAGGCCAGGCAAGAGAAGCAATGGAATATCTGAAGGCTCATCAGCTTGATCAAGTAATCAAGAACTTGAAGCAACCCGTCCTGGGCATTTGTGTAGGACAGCAACTCTTGTGCCGCCATTCGGAAGAAGGTGACGTAGATTGCATCGGAATCTTTGATGTAGAAGTAAAGCGATTCCAGCCTCAGAAACACGAAGACAAGGTGCCTGCTATGGGCTGGAATGAAATCTATGATTTGAAGACTGACCTTTATAAGGGGTTCGGAAACAGAATGGATTCTGACTCAGACAAGTCTACCGCTGATGCGCTGCTTCATCCCTACTCCTATTTCGTACATAGTTATTATGTGCCACTCTGCGAGGAGACAATTGCCAAGGCAGAATACATTCTTCCTTATAGCGCATCGCTCCACAAAGACAATTTCTATACCTGCCAGTTCCATCCGGAAAAGAGCGGAAAAGTGGGAGAACAGATTTTAATGAACTTTTTAGAGATAAAATAAAAGAGGAAATACTAATATGATAGAATTAATTCCAGCTATCGACTTGATAAATGGCCAGTGTGTTCGTCTTACAAAAGGCGATTACGACCAGAAGAAGGTATACAATGACAATCCTGCCGAGGTTGCAAAACAGTTTGAGCAGATGGGCTTCAAACGCCTTCATGTAGTAGACCTCGATGGAGCCAAGTCAAAGCACATCGTAAATGATGCGGTGTTGAAGGCTATTACCACAGAAACCTCTCTCGTGGTTGATTTCGGTGGCGGAATCAAGACCGAAGAAGATATTGAGAAAGCTTTTGCTGCGGGAGCAAGCATGGTTACAGTGGGCAGCATTGCCGTCACCAATCCTGAACTCTTCATGCAATGGCTGGACAAGTATGGAGCCGACCGCCTGATTCTGGGAGCCGACGTAAGAAACGGAAAGATTTCTATCAACGGATGGAAAGAAGATTCTTCTGAAGATCTCCTTCCTTTCCTGAAAAAGTACATCAATAAAGGAGTACGCTATGTCCTCTGCACAGAAATCAGCAAAGACGGAACGCTGCAGGGACCTGCCATAGAACTCTACAAAGAAGTAATGGCTGCCTATCCTCAACTGCATCTTATCGCCTCAGGCGGAGTGAGTTGCAACGAAGACATCGAAGCATTGGAAACTGCAGGAATTCCTGCCGTAGTATTTGGAAAAGCTTTCTACGAAGGGAAAATCGATGTTAAGAAACTAGTTAATAGTTAAATAGTTGACAGT
>JAJWOH010000030.1:23058-32553 GCA_021635485.1 Segatella copri
GCTAAACGAATCGTTCCTTGTCTTGATGTAAAGAACGGCGAGACGGTAAAGGGAACCAATTTCGTAAACCTTCGCAGCGCTGGTGACCCGGTAGAACTGGGAAAAGCTTATAGCGATGCTGGAGCCGATGAGCTCGTATTCCTCGATATTACAGCGAGTTTCGAAGAGCGCAAAACCTTTACGGATATGGTAACCCGCGTGGCTGCCGAAATCAATATCCCATTTACTGTGGGAGGTGGAATCAACGAGCTTAAGGATGTTGACCGTCTGCTCAATGCAGGAGCCGACAAGGTAAGCATCAACAGTGCTGCCATCCGACATCCGGAGCTCATCAATGAAATTGCCAACCATTATGGCTCACAGGTTTGCGTATGCGCCATTGATGCACGTCTCGATTCTGACGGCTGGCACTGTTATGTAAAAGGCGGAAGAGAACGGGTGGAACTAGGACTGTTTGACTGGGCTAAGGAAGTAGCCGACCGGGGTGCCGGTGAAATTCTCTTTACCAGTATGGATCATGACGGTGTGAAACAGGGATTCGCAAACGAGGCCCTCGCCCGTCTTGCCGAAGAAGTAAGCATTCCTATCATCGCCTCAGGAGGTGCTGGAAAGATGGAGCATTTCCGCGATGCGTTCACCCAAGGCAAGGCAGATGCTGCCCTGGCAGCCAGCGTGTTCCACTTTGGCGAGATTGCCATTCCTGACCTCAAGAAATACCTGAGAGAAGAAGGAATCAACGTGAGAATATAGAACACGGGGAATATAATAATGTAAGAAAATAAAAACAAAATAAAATGGAAATAGATTTCGAAAAATTGGGCGGACTGGTTCCTGCCATCATCCAAGACGCAGTAACAAAGAACGTCTTGATGCTTGGCTTCATGAATCAGGAAGCATACGATAAGACAATAGCAACCAAAAAGGTAACATTCTGGAGCCGTTCACGCAACTGCCTCTGGACAAAAGGTGAAACATCAGGTAACTTCCTGAATCTCGTTAGCATTCAGAACGACTGCGATAACGACACCTTGCTGGTTAAGGTTCACCCAGATGGTCCAACCTGCCACAAAGGTACAGACACCTGCTGGGCAGAAGAGAATACGCTCAATCCTATTCTCTTCCTCTCAGAGCTTCAGGACTTCATCAACAAGCGCCACGAAGAAATGCCAGAGGGAAGTTACACTACCAGCCTCTTCAAGAAAGGCGTTAACAAAATGGCACAAAAGGTTGGAGAAGAAGCTATTGAAACCATTATCGAAGCCACAAACGGCAACAACGAGAAACTCATTTACGAGAGTTCAGACCTTCTCTATCACCTCATCGTACTGCTCACAAGCAAGGGCTTGAGAATAGAAGATGTAGTGAAAGAACTTCAGATGCGTCACGATCCGGAATGGGATAAGAAACGCCGCGTTGCCAAGAGTAAGGGCGAAATGAAATAACAAACCAACATTAAGGAGAAAAAAATAGAAGATGTTAATAGATTATCAGAACGTCAGCATATATCAGGCCGACAAGTGCGTACTCCAAAACATCAATTTCCATATTGACGAAGGAGAATTCGCCTACCTTATTGGAAAAGTCGGCTCTGGTAAAAGTTCGCTATTAAAGACACTTTATTGCGAACTAGACCTTGTAGAAGGCGAAACCGAGAAGGCTGAAATTCTCGGCAGAGACCTCAAAACTATCAGGCGAAAGGAGATTCCGGCTCTGCGTAAGGAATTGGGAATCATCTTTCAGGATTTCCAGCTGCTACACGACCGCACCGTTCGCAAGAACTTTGAATTCGTACTCAAGGCAACAGGCTGGAAAAACAAAAAAGACAGAGAAAAGCGTATCGAAGAGGTGCTCAACGAAGTAGGCATGATTGATAAAATCGACAAGATGCCTCATGAGCTCTCAGGTGGTGAGCAGCAGCGTGTAGCCATCGCCCGCGCCATTCTCAATAATCCTAAAATCATCATCGCCGATGAGCCTACAGGCAATCTCGACCCAGAGACTGCCAGCAACATCGTGAGTCTGCTGAAAGACATCACCAAACAAGGCACAGCTGTTGTGATGACAACCCATAACATCCCGATGCTCGACAAATTCCCAGGCATCGTTTACCGCTGTAAGGAAGGTGTGCTCTACGACGTAACCAACGAGTACAACCACATCGACCTCACAGAGGATGGAGAAGATAATTAAGTGAAATAATTAAATAAAATTACGACTATGAAGGTAATGAAATTCGGAGGTACTTCTGTAGGCTCACCAGAGCGCATGAAGGGAGTAGCCTCTTTGGTTACAGAATCAGGTGAACCAACTTTCATCGTATTGTCTGCGATGAGCGGTACAACAAACTCTCTCGTTGAGATCTCTGACTATCTTTACAAGAAGAATCCAGAGGGCGCCAACGAGGTAATCAACAACTTGGAGAAGAAATACATGCAGCATGTAGAAGAACTCTACTCTACCGAGGAGATGAAAAATACGACTCGTGAGTTCTTGCAGGGCGAATTCAACTATCTCCGCTCATTCACCAAAGACCTCTTCACTTCTTTCGAGGAGAAGAGCATCGTGGCTCAGGGCGAGATGATGAGCACCAACATGGTTGTAAACTACTTGAAGGAACAGGGTGTAAAGGCCGTATTGCTCAATGCATTAGACTTTATGCGCACTGACAAGAACGCAGAGCCAGATCCTCAGTACATCAAGGAGAAGTTGGCTGCTATCATGGAGCAGAACCAGGGCTATCAGATTTACATCACTCAGGGATTCATCTGCCGCAACGCATACGGCGAGGTTGACAATCTGCAGCGTGGCGGTAGCGACTACACCGCATCTCTTATCGGTGCAGCTCTCCCAGCTGACGAAATTCAGATCTGGACCGATATCGACGGAATGCACAACAACGACCCTCGTGTCGTAGAGCACACTGAAGCTGTCCGCCAGTTGAACTTCGAGGAGGCTGCCGAGTTGGCTTACTTCGGTGCCAAGATTCTCCACCCTACCTGTGTTCAGCCAGCCAAGTATGCAGGCATCCCTGTACGCTTGAAGAACACCATGGATCCTAAGGCCGACGGTACAATCATCGACAATGTCATCGTACGCGGCAAGATCAAGGCTGTTGCTGCCAAGGACAACATCACAGCCATTAAGATCAAGAGTAGCCGCATGTTGCTCGCTACAGGTTTCCTACGCAAGGTATTCGAAATCTTCGAGAGCTATCAGACTCCAATTGATATGATTGCCACTTCTGAGGTGGGTGTCAGCATGAGTATTGATAATGATTCTCATCTTAACGACATCGTAAACGAGCTGAAGAAATATGGTACAGTAACTGTAGATTCTGATATGTGCATCATCTGCGTTGTAGGTGATTTGGACTGGAGCAACGTTGGCTTCGAGACCATCGCTACCGATGCGATGAAGAACATTCCTGTACGCATGATTTCTTACGGTGGTTCTAACTACAACATCTCATTCCTCATCAGAGAGAAAGATAAGAAGCAGGCATTGCAGAACTTGAGCAACGTATTGTTCGAGAAGAAGTAATGCAAATGAAAACGAAGAGTGAAAAGTGAAGAATTCGTATGTAATGCTTCCTATCCACTCTTCGTTGGATATTCTGATTTACAATAAATTGGATATTCTGATTTAACTATAATAAGGTATTAATTTAAGATTAAGTGAAATGAAAGGTACATTTCCGATAGATAAGTTTCAGGAGATACAGACTCCGTTCTACTATTACGACACCAATGTGTTGCGCCAGACATTGAAAACCATCAATGAAGAGGCTGGCAAGCACGAGGGATTCGAAGTGCACTATGCCGTAAAGGCAAATGCCAACCCTAAGGTGCTCAATATCATCTGTCAGGCTGGTTTAGGAGCCGACTGTGTGAGCGGAGGAGAAATTCAGGCAGCCATCAAAGCCGGTTTCCCTGCCAGTAAGATTGTTTACGCTGGTGTAGGCAAAAGCGATTGGGAAATCAACCTCGGATTGGAGAAAGACATCTTCTGCTTCAATGTAGAAAGCATTCCGGAGTTGGAAATCATCAACGAGCTGGCTGAAAAACAGAATAAGATTGCGCAGGTTTGTTTCCGCATCAATCCGGATGTCGGCGCCCATACGCACGCTAACATCACAACAGGTCTGGCAGAAAACAAGTTTGGAATTGCCATGCGCGACATGGAAGCCGTAATCGAAGAGGCTGCCAAGATGAAGAACATCCAGTTCCTCGGACTGCACTTCCACATCGGAAGCCAGATTCTCGATATGGGTGATTTCGAGGCACTCTGCAACCGTATCAACGAACTTCAGAACCAACTTGAAGCGCATCACATCGTTGTGAAGAACATCAATGTGGGCGGCGGATTGGGCATTGACTATAATCATCCAAACCGACAGCCAATCCCTGATTTCAAGGATTATTTCGATACATACGCAAAGAAACTGAAGTTGCGCGATGGTCAGAAGCTTCACTTCGAGTTGGGTCGCGCTGTAGTGGGTCAGATGGGTTCTCTCATCACAAAGACACTCTACATCAAGCAGGGCACAGCCAAGCAGTTTGCCATTGTGGATGCAGGTATGACCGACCTTATCCGTCCTGCTCTCTATCAGGCTTACCATAAGATTGAAAACATCTCAAGCGATGAACCTGTTGAAACTTACGACGTTGTAGGTCCTATCTGCGAATCTAGCGATGTCTTCGGCAAGGCTGTCGACATCAACAAAGCCCATCGCGGCGACCTCATCGCCCTCCGCTCAGCCGGAGCCTATGGTGAGATCATGGCGAGCCAGTATAACTGTCGCCAGTTGCCAAAGGGGTATATTACAGAAGACTTTTAATATAGTTGAAAGTTAAAAGTTAAGAGTTTATAGGATTCTCCTTTCTCTAGCTTTCTATATTACGAGAAAAAGAAAATGATGATCATTAGTACAACTACTATAATAACAGGCGCAGTGGTGGTTTTATTGGCGGTTCTCGGATCGCTGATAAATCCATTTCTGCGCTCGTTGCGCTTTCAAAAAACAGAAACGGCAGAGAATCAACCTCCTGTCAGTATACTCATTACCGCACACGATAATCTGGCAGAACTGGAGAGGAATCTCCCCATGTTCCTGCGTCAGCAGTATGCTGCCGACTATCAGGTAATCGTAGTCTGCCAGAGTACAGATGGCGAGACACTGGATTTTCTGAAGCGAACAGCAGCCGAGAACCCTCATCTTTATTATACTTATATTCCTGAGAGTTCACGCTACATGAGCCGCAAGAAATTGCAGATTACACTGGGTGTGAAGGCTGCCAAACATGAATGGATTATTCTGACAGAGCCTAATTGTCGCCCAAGCAACGACAAGTGGTTACAAACCATGGCCAGTCAATGCCAGGACCCTAACCATCTGGTATTGGGATATGTAGCCCTTGATGAGGAAACCAAGAGCGTACGCCGTTTCGACAGCATCCGCAAGGCTTACTATGTTTTGCGCCGTGCCCAACAGACCTACGGCTATCGCAGCCACATGCCAAACGTAGCGTTCCGCAAGAGCGACTTCATGAAGGAACAGGGCTATCAGGGCAACCTGGAATATGTTCGCGGCGAATACGATTTTCTCGTCAACAAGTATGCCCATTATGGCGATACTGCTACAGAACTGGATTGCGATGCATGGCTCATCCGCGAAGCACCGTCGAGCAAGAGTTGGCACAATGCCCAACTCTATCTGCAGGCTTCACGCAAGAGTCTGGAAAGAGCAGGTTCCATGCGAACCCTCATGTTCTTCGACCATCTCATGCCACATCTCAGCCTGATAGCAACACTGGCTGTAGCAGCCTACTCTATCCTCATGAAGAATTGGATTCTTACAGGATGCGCAGGTTTCAGTTTCCTCCTGCTGTTCATCGTGAGAATGCTGATAGCCAACAAGGCCATCAAACACTTTGATGACGGAATAGCGATGTTCAAACTGCCATTCTTCGAATATGGAATTATCTGGAGAAATCTGGCTACCAAATTGCGCTATTGGCGGGCTGACAAAAACGATTTCACTTCTCATAAACTCTAAACAGGGTAAAAAGGAAGTAACAGTCTATCAGAATAATAACAGTTAAAAATAACCGACAGAACGATGAAAGTATATTTGTTCATTTCCAACCATAAGAAGTTGCTGAAGATGTATCTTCCATACATCGAAGCCTTGAATAAGCAGCTCGACATCACCAACAACCTGGTTGATGCCGACATTGTGTTGATTATAGGAGCATGGACATGGCAGGGAGCCCAGATAGCCAAGAAAGCAAAGCAGATGGACATTCCCTACATCGTTTGTCCACTAGGCGATATTTCTGAGAGAAACTGCAAGAACCCTTACTTGAAGCGTTCACTGCAACAGTCTATGTATCAGAAAGCCATGTACGCCAAAGCCAACCTCATAGTAGCTACTACCCCTATGGAGAAAAACTATCTGGAAAAGAAAGGTTGGAACAAGCGCATCGCCCTGATTCGCTATGCAGGCTACAGTCATCTTACCAACACTGAAGCCATGATGCAAAACTGGCAGGAGACGGATGAGGAGACGCTGGCAGTCTTCGAGCAGCAAAAGGCAGAAGCCATCGCTGCCCAAACCAAACAGGCAATCATCGCACAGATTATGCAGATAAAAAGCCGCATGCCGCATCAGAATATTCCGCAAAAATATCTTGACAATTTACACACTCTCCTCTATGCTGATGATTATGATGAGGATGCTATCAAGCAAGAACTGGCAGAGAAGAAACTCTCTTCCTATGCCGCCTCCGTTTTCCAGACCATGACAGATAAAACAGGACTCACAGAAGGCTTCATGCCGATTCCTGCCAAAAAGGGCAGAAAGAGTAAAGAGATTCTGAAATTTGTAAAATAAAAGAAATCTGAAGTTTGTGAAATAAGAAGAAATGAACTTAGATAGAATAGAACAGCAGGCTGGTCATCTGCCAGCTTACCAGATAGCCGACTCTGTCAATGAAGCATTGATGGAGTCGGCTAACCTTGTTATTACAGCTCCTCCTGGAGCCGGTAAATCTACCCTTCTCCCGCTCACCATTCTGCGGGGCATGAGTGATCAGGCCCTGGAAGGTTTCATCCATGATCATCTTAAAAGTCAGGGTAAGATTCTGATGCTCGAACCGCGCCGCCTGGCTGCTCGCCAGATAGCCGAACGGATGGCACAGATTCTGGGAGAACCCGTGGGAAAAACCATCGGCTATCGGGTAAGATTCGAAAGCAAGGTTTCGGATGATACACGCATCGAAGTCCTTACCGAGGGCATTCTCACCCGAATGCTGGTCAATGATGCTACACTCGAAGGCGTTTCGTGCCTCATCTTTGATGAGTTTCATGAGCGCAGCATCAATTCCGATCTGGCGTTAGCGCTGGCCCGGCAAACACAGGAAATCATCCGCCCCGACCTGAAGCTCATTATCATGTCAGCAACAATCGATGCTTCTATCATCTGTCAGGCACTTCAGGCTCCGCTTATCGAGAGTAAAGGCAGAATGTTTCCGATAGAAACCATTTATGCAGACCACGACATCGACAGATATCAGGTAGCGCAGGAAATGGCAGCCACTATCTGTCAGGCTTTCAGAAACCAGGAAGGTGACATTCTTGCCTTTCTGCCGGGACAGGGAGAAATCATGAAATGCGAAGAACTGCTTCGTTCTGCCTTATCTTCAACGGAAATCTATCCACTCTACGGTAACCTCTCGCCAGAAAAGCAGCGGCTCGCCATCGCTCCTTCCAAACCGGGTGAACGAAAAATCGTATTGGCCACTCCTATCGCCGAAACTTCTCTCACCATCGAAGGGGTACGAATCGTTGTGGATTCCGGACTCTGCCGAAAACTGGTTTATGATGCCCGTACAGGCTTGAGCCATCTCGAAACCGTTCGTATCAGTCAGGATATGGCTACGCAACGAAGGGGGCGTGCGGGCAGAATCACATCAGGCGTATGTTACCGGCTTTGGACACAGACCTCTGAACATCTGATGCCTGAACAACGGCTGCCCGAAATACTGGATGCAGATCTCTCTTCGATGGTTCTCGACATTGCTGCTTTCGGCGAAAACAAACCGGAACTGCTGCCATGGCTCACCCTTCCTCCTAAGGGTAACCTTGTTCTGGCACAGCAACTTCTCAAGTCGCTCAATGCACTCACTTCTGAACATGATGCTCATGCTCTCAGTGGCTGCATCACCGAAGAAGGCAGCAGAATGGCCCAGCTTCCTTGTCATCCGCGCATCGCCAAGATGATGATCAGCAGCGATTCTCCGACAAGTCAAGCGCTTGCCTGCGACATTGCTGCTCTGCTGGAAGAGAAAGACCCGATGGGCGAAAATGAAGATTCAGACATGACGCTCCGCCTTTCTATCCTCCGTTCCGCACGCTGCAAGAAGAATCTGGGGCGCTGGAACCGTATCGCTCAGATTGCCCAGGAATACAGGAAGATGCTGCGTATCAGGGAAGACAACGAGCCAATTGATGCTGAGGAAGCGGGCCATCTTATCGCCCTAGCCTATCCTGAGCGCATCGCCCATGCCACCGACCATGCGGGCAACTTCAAGATGTCGAATGGCAACACGATTTTCATCGACCCGTGCGACAGCATGGCAGCAAACGAATGGCTTGCCATCGCATCACTCAACCTATCTTCAACCTCATCATCCAGTTCTGGGCAGGGACGGAAAGGAAGGGTATTTCTCTCAGCCCCCGTCAACTGGAAGAACTTGCCGGCACAAACCTGTGAAAATATTTCCTGGAACAGTAAAGCGCTGGAGGTAAAGATGCAGCAGGAAACACGGATAGGAGCACTCGTCATAGACAGCAAGCCGATACAGAATGCCAACCGTGAGACTGTTTCTAATATTATCTGCGAAGCTGCCAGAAAAGACGGACTCAGCATGTTCGATTGGAACGAATCGGTTCATCGTCTGCAACTGCGCGTGGCGCAAGTAGCTGAATGGCATCCGGAACTGGAGATTCCTGACCTGTCTACGGAACATCTCCTGAAAACAGCCCGAGCGTGGCTCCCTTTCTATCTCGAAGAAGGTGGTAAGATGAAGACTTCTGTTACTGAGCTGAAGAAACTCAACCTGTGCGAAATCCTTTGGAACATCCTTCCTTATGAGCTTCAGCAGGAGATAGACCGCCTTGCTCCCACCCACATCCGTGTACCATCGGGCAGCAATATCCGCATCGATTACCGCCAGGGGGCCGAAGCCCCGGTTCTGAGTGTGCGGCTTCAGGAGTGTTTCGGAATGACATCAACTCCCACTGTCGATGCTGGCAGACAGCCCCTTCTGCTTGAGTTGTTATCTCCCGGTTTCAAGCCCGTTCAGCTTACTCAGGATCTCGCAAGTTTTTGGCAAGGCACTTATTTCGAAGTCCGCAAGGAACTGAAGCGCCGATACCCTAAGCATTTCTGGCCGGAGAATCCGTTAGAGAGCCAGGCCGTGAGAGGTGTCAAAC
>JAJWOH010000336.1:0-1081 GCA_021635485.1 Segatella copri
GTGGTGACGGCCACACGCCCAGGTGAGTTTGTGGTCTGCAACCTGGCGAGTCTGTCTCTCGGTAATCTGCCGGTGGAGGACGAGGCCTATATGGAACGCACGGTGGAAACGGCCATCCGCGCACTGGATAATGTGATCGACCTCAACTTCTACCCGTTGGAATACGCGCGGCTTACCAATCAGAAGTACCGCAGCATCGGCCTGGGCGTCAGCGGCTACCACCACATGCTGGCAAAGCGCGGCATCCACTGGGAGAGCGATGAGCACCTTGCCTTCACCGACGCAGTGTTCGAGCTCATCAACTACGCCGCCGTCAAGGCGGACACAGCACTGGCACGGGAAAAGGGTCGTTACGCGCTCTTTGAGGGCAGCGACTGGCAGACGGGCGCGTATTTTGAAAAGCGGGGTTATACCTCCGAAAAGTGGCGGGCGCTTGCGGAAACGGTGGCGGTGCAGGGAATGCGCAACGCCTATCTGCTGGCGGTCGCACCGACCTCCAGCACATCTATCCTCTCCGGCACGTCGGCGGGCATCGATCCAATTATGAAGAAATTCTTCTTAGAGGAGAAAAAGGGCAGCATGCTGCCCCGCGTTGCCCCGGAGCTTTCTATGGATACATGGTGGTACTATAAGGCGGCGCATCTGATCGACCAAAGCTGGTCGGTACGCGCCGCGGGCCTTCGCCAGAGACATATTGACCAGGCGCAGAGCATGAATCTCTATATCACCAACGACTATTCCATGCGTCAGGTGCTCAGACTGTATTTGGAGGCGTGGAGGGCCGGCGTCAAGACCATTTACTATGTCCGCAGCAAGGCCCTTGAGGTCGAGGCCTGCGAAAGCTGCTCGTCATAAGGAGGATAGCATGACGGAACTGAAGAAAAAGCCCCTCTTTAACCCGGAGGGCGACCCTGATGTGCGCCTGCGGCGCATGATCGGCGGCAATACCACCAACCTCAACGACTTCAACAATATGAAGTACGCTTGGGTCAGCGACTGGTACCGGCAGGCCATGAACAACTTTTGGATCCCTGAGGAGATCAATCTCTCGCAGGATGTGAAGGACTATCCCCGCCTGCTG
>JAJWOH010000172.1:0-5358 GCA_021635485.1 Segatella copri
CCCAGCGCATGTTCTTCTTCTGGTACAAGCCTGAAGAGCGCCGCGCCATCGAGAGTGAACTTCGCCGGATAGGCAGAGCCGACCTCATCGACAAACTCTACGACAGGAAGAGCATGGGTGGCAGTTTCAAGGGTAAGAAGACGCATTATGACGATAAGGCGATAGGTTCTACATACGATAATCCTGGTGTAGGAAAAGGTGCTAAAGGCAAGCGTGGAACTGGCAGAAATGCGTCTGACCGCTATGCACCAAAGGGTTTCGGAAATGTAGGCTGCTATGATGAAGATAAATATCTGAACGAAGGCCGCCCATTAAGCGGAGGTGCCGGCTTCTTCAAGAACAAGAAGAAAAAGAGCTTCAACCCTAATTTCGACAACGACAACCACAGTCGCAAGAACCGCTACAACAGCGGGGATAAGAACGAACGCGGCGGCCGTGGAAATCAAGGTCGTGGAAATCAAGGAAGAAATGAAGGTAGAGGCAGAAGAAGATAAATGCTAAAAAGAGGGTGAATCATATATTTATGACTCACCCTCTTTCACATTATATACTGAACTTTTCCAAAATAATTTAGTACTGTCTCAAAGCACCGAGTAATTCAGCATTCTCGCTCTTGTTTCCTATCGTAATTCTCAGGCAGTTGCCGCACAACTGAACCTTGTTGCGGTTTCTTACGATAATGCCTTGCGCAACCAGATAATTGTAGATGGCATTAGCGTCGGTCATTTTTGCCAGGAAGAAGTTCGCATCTGTAGGATAAACCTTCTCGCAGATAGGCAAATCCAGGAATGCAGTCATTACCTTAGAACGCTCCTGCAGGATGTTCTTCACCCATTCGTCAACCTTTAGCGGATTCTTCATCACCTCCAGCGCATGCTCCTGAGTAAGCAGATTGACGTTATAAGGATATTTCACCTTATTAAATATGTCAACAATCTCACGGCTCGCAAAGGCCATTCCCAGACGGAGGGCTGCACAGCCCCACGCCTTACTCATGGTGTTGAGCACAATCATGTTGGGAAATCTGTCGAGCACGCTACGGAATGTGCGCTCCGAAGAGAAGTCGCTGTAGGCTTCGTCGATGATGACAATGCCCTGGAATTTCTGCAGAACCTCTACGATTGCCTCGCGGTTGATGTGATTGCCCGTAGGATTGTTCGGACTGCAAATCCAGATTACCTTCGTCTGCTCATCGCAGGCTTCCAACAGTTTTCCGGCAGAAATCTGATAGTTTTCATCGAGCAATACAGAGCGATACTCTACATCGTTGATGTCTGCACATACTTCATACATTCCGTAAGTAGGCGCAATCGCTACCACATTATCCTTGCCCGGGCGGCAGAATACACGGTAAACCAAATCGATGGCCTCGTCAGAACCATTACCCAGGAAGATTTTCTCTTCAGCCACACCCTTAATCTTGCTGATCTGCTTCTTCAGTTCAACCTGCAGCGGATCAGGATAGCGATTGTAAGGATCATTATATGGATTTTCGTTGGCGTCGAGGAATACGCGGGCATTTCTGCCAGCAAACTCCGTACGGGCGCAACTGTAAGGTGCCAGATTCCAGATGTTCTCTCGGCACAAATCTTTCAATTCTTTCATTTTTCTTTCAAAAGCTATTAAGAAGTATCTTTACAACTTCCCGTTTCACCCTATTATTTCAAACTGTTCACTCTCAGTCTCATCGCATTGGCATGAGCTTCAAGCTGCTCATTTTCTGCCATGGTCACTACAGCATTTCCGATGTTACGAATACCTTCTTCTGTAAGATGCTGGAAGGTGATTTTGCGATGATAGCTGTCCAGGTTCACTCCGTTGTAAGCCAAAGCATAACCATGGGTTGGAAGAGTATGGTTCGTGCCGCTAGCATAGTCGCCTGCACTTTCGCACGCATAGTTTCCGAGGAATACACTACCTGCATTCACAACTTTTTGTGCCAGCTGCTCGTAATCAGCTGTGGCGATAATCAGATGCTCCGGCGCATAAGTATTGCAGAGGTCGATTGCCTCCTCTTCGGTCTTCACGAGGATAAACTTAGAGTTGTCCAACGAGGTCTGTGCCATTTCCTTACGAGGTAACCGCTCAAGTTGTACTTCAACTTCATTCTTTACATCATCCAACACCTTTTCTGATGTAGTAATGAAGAAAACCTGAGAGTCGAAGCCATGCTCAGCCTGCGACAACAGGTCGGCAGCAGCAAACACAGGGTTGGCAGTTTCATCGGCGATAAGACAAACTTCAGACGGACCGGCAGGCATGTCGATAGCCACATCATGCAGGGAAACCTGCTGCTTGGCAGCCATGACAAACTGGTTGCCCGGACCGAAAATCTTATAAACCTTAGGCACGCTCTCCGTACCGTAAGCCATGGCTCCGATAGCCTGAACGCCACCCGCCTTGAAGATCTTGCTCACGCCCGCAATCTTTGCCGCCATGAGGATAGCCGGGTTCACCTTGCCCTCTTTATTAGGAGGAGTACACAGTACTATTTCTTTACATCCTGCAATCTTGGCAGGAGTAGCCAGCATCAGAACGGTACTAAAGAGAGGAGCAGTACCTCCCGGGATATACAATCCCACCTTCTCTATAGCCACACTCTTCTGCCAGCAGGTAACACCAGGACAAGTCTCAACCTTTACACCTTCAAACTTCTGGCTATGATGGAATGCGGCAATGTTATGATGGGCGAGGTGCAAAGCGTCTTTCAGTTCTTGAGAAACCATTTTCTCTGCCTCTTCGATTTCAGCTTCAGTCACAGCCAAAGAATCGAGATGGGCATGATCAAACTTCTCCTCGTAACGCTTCACGGCTTCGTCGCCATGGTTTTTCACATCGTCGAGTACACCTTGTACGGTCGCATTCAGCTGCGAAACATCCAGGTGTGGGCGTTTTACAATCTCGCTCCATTCCTCCTTTGCAGGATACTTTATTACCTTCATTCCTATTATTAATATTTAATTATTAATGTTTAATGCCTAGTTTTTAACGCATAATGTCTCTAAATAAACATTACACATTAAACACTACACATTATTATAATATCATCTTTTCGATTGGTGTTACCAGGATGCCCTGTGCACCGAGTTCCTTCAGCTTGCCTATGATTTCCCAGAAACGCTTCTCATCGAGCACGGTGTGGATAGAGCACCATTCCTCATCAGCCAATGGGATAATCGTAGGACTCTTGATGCCTGGCAATACTTCTGTAATCTCCTGAATCTTTTCCTTAGGAGCATTCATCATCACGTACTTCTTGTCCTGTGCAGAACGTACAGCCTCGAAGCGGAACAGCATCTCGTTCAGAATCTCATGCTTCTCCTCGTCCATATTCCAGTTGCCGATGAGCAGAGCCTCGCTCTTCATCACCACCTCAACCTCAGCAAGATTGTTGCTGACCAGAGTAGAACCTGAACTAACAATATCGAAAATACCATCTGCCAAACCGATGCCCGGACTGATTTCTACGGAACCCGTAATGACATGGATGTCGGCATTGATATTGTTCTTTTTCATAAACTTGCGCAGGATGTTAGGGTAAGAAGTAGCAATCTTCTTGCCGTTGAACCATTGCAATCCCGGATAATCAATCTTCTTAGGAATGGCGAGGCTCAGGCGGCACTTGCTGAAACCCAGACGGTCAATAATCTGCGCATTCTCTCCACGCTCAACAAACTCGTTCTCGCCCACGATTCCGATATCTGCCACACCAGAGGCTACGCTCTGAGGAATATCATCATCACGAAGGTAGAGAACTTCGAGAGGAAAGTTGCTTGACTGCACCAAGAGGGTGCGTTTAGAGGCGCTTACTTTGATGTCTGCCTCTGCTAAAAGATTCATGGTGTCGTCGAAAAGACGACCCTTACTTTGTACTGCTATTCGTAACATATTTCTATATTTTGTTTGAAAAACATTGCAAAAGTACATATTTTTATTAGAATAAACAAATAATTTCTCACTTATGTGCAAAATATTTCGTACTTTTGCAGCTGAAATGAAGAATAAAGGATATTTATACGCATTATATGCACTATTTTTGCTCGCTGCCTGTGCCGACAAGAAACCGCAGCAGGAGCTTACGCCATGGGGAACTCCCGTAGGCGAAATGGAGTATGCTGACAACTCTGATGGGGCTGATGGCGATGAAAAGAAACCTGCTTCAACCAATAAAGGGCTTTCGCTCGAAGATATTCAGGCAAATGGTGAACTCATCATGCTTACCGTTAACGGTCCTACTACCTATTATGATTACCACAGCCACGGAATGGGACTGCAATATCTGCTCTGCGAGAAGTTTGCCCAGCAGATCGGCGTGTCGTTACGCGTAGAAGAATGTAAGGATACGGCTGAAATGGTGAGCAAGTTGGAGAAGGGAGAAGGCGATGTGATTGCCGTTCCCCTACCCCGAAAACAGACCAGAGGCAAACTGCTGTTCTGTGGAGTTACGCCCGACAGCACCCGAACCCAATGGGCTGTGCAGGGCGGCAACAAGAGTCTTGCCGACACCTTGAACGGCTGGTTTAAGCCCAAGCTGATTGCTCAGGTCAAGCAGGAAGAATCGTGGCTGCTCTCTTCTGCCAGCGTGCGTCGCCACGTTTATTCACCATTCCTGAACCGTTCTAAGGGTGTTATCTCACGCTACGACCACCTCTTCCAGCGCTATAGCGGAACGGCTCGCATGGACTGGCGTCTGATGGCTGCCCAATGTTATCAGGAGAGCTGTTTCGACCCGAATGCGAAGTCGTGGGCTGGAGCTTGCGGACTGATGCAGATTATGCCAGGCACGGCTGCCCATCTGGGTTTGCCGATGAGCATGATTCATGAACCTGAGGCGAATGTGGCTGCGGCAGCCCGATATATGGCTGAGTTGCAGGGTCATTTCTCTGACGTGGGCGACCCTTCCCAGCGCATGCTTTTCGCCCTTGCTTCTTATAATGGTGGCTATTTCCACATCAGAGATGCGATGTCGCTGGCTCGCAAACATGGTCAGAATCCGCACAACTGGGGCGTAATCCGCGATTATATTCTGCGCCTTTCTCAACCGGCTTATTACACAGACCCGGTAGTGAAATATGGTTATATGCGAGGCACGGAGACGGTTAATTATGTAGATAGAATCAGAGCCCGCTGGGGTGAATACAGCGGTGGTTCAGGCTTCCATGAGAGTCTTCGTGGCAGCGGTATGGGCAGTGGTTCCTTCCATGGAGCCCCTGTTAAATCCAAGCGCCACTACCAGAATAAGTACCATATATAATATAAAATAGGGAACGCAGCGCGTTCCCTATCTGCTTTTATACATTACCTCCCCCACTCCTTCTTTACATCAAAGCAGGGACAGGCTTTGTTGGCAAATTCATT
>JAJWOH010000337.1:0-1079 GCA_021635485.1 Segatella copri
ATTCCATTGCCGATAAGCGCATGATGGTCTTGTGGCTCCGTTTCCTCACAGAAATAAATTCCAATACGAAGGATATTCCTGCCGACCTGCTTAATGATCCAGAGATTGGAAAAGCCGTAGAAGATCTTGAAGTTTCCGGCTTTACTGATGCCGAACTCCGTGCCTATGATAAATTCTGGGATTCGGTAAGTGTTGAAAGAACCCTTCTGGATGACAGATACCAGAAAGGAATGGAAGAAGGTATGGAAAAAGGCATAGAGAAAGGCATGGAGAAAGGCAGAGCTGAAGGCATAGAAGAAGGCATGAACCAGCGAAGCCTTGAAATTGCCAGGAAGATGCTGGCAAAGGGTATGGATGAAGCGTCTATCATGGATATGACGGGGCTGACGGCAGAGAAGATAAAACTGCTGAAAGCGGAGATGTAGATTACGAATATCACCATATAATCAAGGGTCTATACGCCACCTGTTCATCGTGGCATATAGACCCTTGTCGTTTCACCGTGAGGTGCAAAGTGTGCAAACGATTGCCTCTTTTTTATATCATTTCTTCTATATTCCTTATTCGGTATTCAAAAAAGAAGTCTTATCTTTGCCAGCGAAAGTAAGTAACAAGATAAAAGATGATGGAAAACAAAAAGCGTGGTTATGCCTGGCATAACCGCGCTTCGTTTTTTTATTGTATTCTATATAATAGTCAGAACGAATATATCTTTCAGATGCTGGCTCCATCCAAGAGTTCCCGGTATTTAGCTACAGCATCAGCTATTTCGCTTATTTTGATAAATTCATCGGCAGAATGGGAACGGGAAGACTCGCCAGGACCCAGTTTGAACGAAGGGAAGTGCATCAGAGCCTGGTCGCTCAACGTTGGACTGCCGAATGGCTTCATGCCCATGGCTACACATTTTCTGATAAGAGGATGCGCGGGGTCGATGCGGGATGACTTCAGGCGGAAACTGTGGGCCTTCACCTCGCTCTTCAGGTGCTGGCAGATAAACTCGTAAACCTCCTCGTTGTCGTAAAACTCGTTGGTGCGGATATCCACAAGCATCGTACACTTATCCGGAATCACATTGT
>JAJWOH010000338.1:0-1075 GCA_021635485.1 Segatella copri
CACTCTTTGAAAACCAGTACCCCGTCCAGCCTATGGGAGTGAGCTACAACTCCTATGTCATTCTGGATGAGAAGATCGCCGTGATGGACAGCGTGGACGCACGGGCGGCGGAGGAATGGCTTTCCAATGTAGCGCAGGTGTTGGAGGGGCGCAGCCCCGACTATCTTGTGGTCACACACATGGAGCCGGATCATTCCGGCAGCCTCATGCGGCTGGCACAAAAGTACCCGGAGATGAAGATCGTGGGAAACGCGAAAACATTTACCCTGATCAAGCAGTTCTTCGGCACAGGTGCATTGTCGGAAGACCGTATGCTGGAGGTTGGCGAAAGAGATACGCTTTCCTTGGGTTTGCACCGGCTGCGCTTTCTGCTGGCGCCGATGGTACACTGGCCGGAGGTGATGACGGCGTATGAGGAAACGGAAAAAATCCTGTTCTCGGCGGATGCCTTCGGCCGCTTCGGTTCACTGGAACGGACTGCCCGTGCCCCCTGGGCGCCGCAGGCCCGGCGGTATTATTACAACATCGTCGGAAAGTATGGCGCACAGGTGCAGGCGCTGCTGAAAAAAATCTCCGCGCTGGAGATCAAAACGATCTGCCCGCTCCATGGCCCCATGCTCACAGAAGACTTGGGGGAGTATCTGCGGCTCTATGATCTCTGGTCACAATGGAAACCGGAAGAACCGGAGGGCATCCTGATCGCTCACGCATCCATCCATGGAAATACCGCATATGCATCGGAGGCCCTCAAGAGCAAGCTGGAGGGAAAAGGTGCGCAAGTCACCATGTGCGATCTGACGGCAACAGACCTTTCCTATGCCGTGACCAGCGCATTCTACTGTGGGAAACTGGTGTTGGCCTGCTCCACCTATGACGGAGGACTGTTCCCGCCCATGAAGGAGTTTTTGGAACATTTACAGACAAAGGGATTCCGAAACCGCCGGATCGGCCTCATGGAAAACGGCTCATGGGCCCCTGCTGCCGCGCGGCTGATGCGCGCCGAGTTGGAAAAGATGAAGGAACTCCGACTGTGTGAAACGGAGGTATCGCTGCGCGGCGCACTGAACCAAACCAG
>JAJWOH010000173.1:0-5306 GCA_021635485.1 Segatella copri
TTATCTAAATTAGATGTCGGCAACTAGTTATCTTCCCAGGCAGTGGCCCGCCAAGTATTTTCACCTCAATGAGTCTTTTCGACCGTGTTCGGGATGGGAACGGGAGTTTTCCTCACGATTGGTCACCGACGAATTTGTTTTGGCTAACTCCTTTTAAGAGTCTAGCTTGCACAACTCGTGCGTTGAAAGTTGCATAATGATTATAAACTAACGTAATCCTCAACTAGCTCCTGTGGAGTTTATTCTAAACTCTTACGTCGCTGACGTTAAGTTTTGTCTTACAAAGTCTTGCACTTCTGCAAGCCTTTTCAGACTTCACTCCGAGCAGAGCTATTTTAGGAAAAGCCCTCGTCCTATTAGTATCCGTCGACTGAAAATGTTGCCATTCTTACATCTCGGACCTATCAACGTTGTAATCTGCAACGGGACTTACTAGCTTATGCTATGAGAGATCTCATCTTACGGTGGGCTTCGTACTTATATGCTTTCAGCACTTATCCGCTTGGAACACAGCTACCGGGCGTTTACTCTTGGCAGAATAACCCGTACACTGGCGGTTCCCTCTTCCCGGTCCTCTCGTACTAAGGAAGACTCCGTTCAAATCTCTTGCGCGTATACCGGATATGGACCGAACTGTCTCACGACGTTCTGAACCCAGCTCGCGTGCCGCTTTAATGGGCGAACAGCCCAACCCTTGGAACGTACTACCGCTCCAGGATGCGACGAGCCGACATCGAGGTGCCAAACCTCCCCGTCGATGTGGACTCTTGGGGGAGATAAGCCTGTTATCCCTATGGTAACTTTTATCCGATGAGCGATGGCCCTTCCATGCAGAACCACCGGATCACTATATCCTGCTTTCGCACCTGCTCGACTTGTAGGTCTCACAGTCAAGCTCCCTTTTGCTATTGCACTCAATGGTTGATTTCCGACCAACCTGAGGGAACCTTTGAACGCCTCCGTTACTTTTTAGGAGGCGACCGCCCCAGTCAAACTGCCTACCAGAAACTGTCCCTTGCCCTGTTGTTAGAGGGATCAAGGTTAGAATTCAAATTATTACAGAGTGGTATCTCAACGATGACTCCACAATGACTGACGTCACTGTTTCATAGTCTCCCACCTATACTGCACAATAAGAACCCGAATTCAATTTCAAGCTACAGTAAAGCTCAATAGGGTCTTTCTGTCCTGGTACACGTAATCCGTATCTTCACGGATAATCCAATTTCGCCGAGCCTCTCGCCGAGACAGCGCCCAAATCGTTACGCCATTCGTGCGGGTCAGAACTTACCTGACAAGGAATTTCGCTACCTTAGGACCGTTATAGTTACGGCCGCCGTTCATCGGGGCTTAGCTTCAGGGCTTCGACCGAAGTCTAACTCTTCCGCGTAACCTTCCGACACCGGGCAGGCGTCAGCCCCTATACATCGTCTTAATCGACTTAGCAGAGACCTATGTTTTTGGTAAACAGTCGCTTGGGCCTATTCACTGCGACCCTATCAAGCTCCAGCAGCAAGTGCTTTCACTCTACCAGGGTACCTCTTCTCCCGAAGTTACGAGGTGATTTTGCCGAGTTCCTTAGCGAGAGTTGTCTCGCGCACCTTAGTATTCTCTACCAACCTACCTGTGGCGGTTTACGGTACGGATACCTGATATTCTCGATTGCGAAGTTTTTCTTGGCAGTGTGGAATCAACTCCTTCAGCTCCGTAGAGCCTCCTCATAACGCCTCAGTTTATAACGAAATTGCGGATTTTCCTACAATCTCTACCTACACGCTTAAACAGTCACTTCCGTTCGACTGCGAGCCTATCCTCCTGCGTCCCTCCGCATCTGATAACGAATAACAGATAGTTCAGGAATATCAACCTGATGTCCATCGACTACGCCTTTCGGCCTCATCTTAGGTTCCGACTAACCCCTCGCGGACGAGCCTGCCGAGGGAAACCTTAGGTTTTCGGTGCATTGGATTCTCACCAATGTTTTCGCTACTTATGCCGACATTCTCACTTCTGCCTCGTCCACTAGTCCTCTCGATCTAGCTTCACTCTACTACAGAACGCTCCCCTACCCAGTAAGTAAACTTACTGACACAGTTTCGGTTATATACTTGAGTCCCGGTGTATTTTCGGCGCGGAGTCACTTGACCAGTGAGCTATTACGCACTCTTTCAAGGAATTGCTGCTTCTGAGCCAACCTCCTGGTTGTCACAGTAACTCTACCTCCTTAACCACTTAGTATATATTAGGGACCTTAACTGGTGTTCTGGGCTGTTTCCCTCTTGGCCATGGATCTTATCACTCATAGCCTCACTGCCAGACAATAACATTACAGGCATTCGGAGTTTGACATTGTTTGGTACAACATTTCGTCGCCCGCACAAAACCAGTGCTCTACCTCCTGCAAGATAAATCTGACGCTGTGCCTAAACGCATTTCGGGGAGAACCAGCTAGCTCTTGGTTCGATTGGCATTTCACCCCTAACCACAACTCATCGTCTGATTTTTCAACATCAGTACGTTCGGACCTCCACGTAGTGTTACCTACGCTTCATCCTGGTCATGGTTAGATCACCAAGGTTCGGGTCTATCACATGTTACTTAACGCTCTATTCAAACTCGATTTCTCTATGGCTCCGGATATTAACTCCTTAACCTCGCAACATAGGATAACTCGCCGGCTCATTCTTCAACAGGCACGCCATCACACTATTAATAGTGCTCTGACTGGTTGTAAGCTAACGGTTTCAGGGTCTATTTCACTCAGCTTCTCACTGTTCTTTTCGCCTTTCCATCACTGTACTCGTTCACTATCGGTCACTGACTAGTATTTAGCCTTACCGGATGGTCCCGGTGGATTCAGACAGGGTTTCACGTGCCCCGCCTTACTCGGGATACTTACAGAAGTCTATTTATTGTCGTTTACAAGGCTGTCACTCTCTTTGGCTCAACTTTCCAGTTGAATTCAACTAATAAATAAATTTGTAACTTCTTGAATAATCTACATCTTATTCCATAAGTCCCACAACACCTCTTGCACAACGAATGTAGTCTATCACGTACAAAAGGTTTAGGCTCTTCCGAGTTCGCTCGCCGCTACTTTCGGAATCATTGGTTTATTTTCTCTTCGTCCTGTTACTAAGATGTTTCAGTTCACAGGCTTTCCTTCCTTAAGTTATGTATTGGCTTAAGGATTGTAAGGTTTAAACCTTACAGGGTTTCCCCATTCGGATTTCTCGGGATCAAGGTCATTTAGCAACTCCCCCGAGCTTATCGCAGCTTTACACGTCCTTCTTCGGCTGTCAATGCCAAGGCATTCCCCATTAGCTCTTTGTAGCTTTACCTAATATCTTTAACTATTTCTAGTTAATTCTTAGTTTTCATTGATGATTACGTTTTATCATTTCATTTTTTAATAACAGTTTTATCAAAAAATTGATATACGCTTATAATCTTATGCAATTTTCAATGTACAAGTTCAATGCTCTAAGCATTGAAAGAAGAACAGACTGAAAACTATACTTGTCGTTCAAGCCTAATCACAGAATAAATGATAGACTAAAAAATCTGTGATGTCAATCAGCTTCGACCTTGGGATGAACGGTTTATTTTGACCTAATGTCTACCGTTAATCTCCCTAGAAAGGAGGTGATCCAGCCACACCTTCCGGTACGGCTACCTTGTTACGACTTCACCCCAGTCACCAACCCTGCCTTAGGACGCTGCTTCCTTACGGTTAGCTCACGTACTTCGGGCGTGGTCGACTTCCATGGTGTGACGGGCGGTGTGTACAAGACCCGGGAACGTATTCAACGCAGCGTGCTGATCTGCGTTTACTAGCGATTCCGACTTCATGCACTCGAGTTGCAGAGTGCAATCCGAACTGAGGCTGGTTTTAAGAGATTTGCTCACTCTCGCGAGTTGGCGGCTCGTTGTACCAACCATTGTAACACGTGTGTAGCCCAAGACATAAGGGGCATGATGATTTGACGTCGTCCCCACCTTCCTCCGGTTTATCACCGGCAGTCTTGCTAGAGAGCACTGCACCAGTATACCGATGCATGCAACTAACAACGAGGGTTGCGCTCGTTGTGGGACTTAACCCAACATCTCACGACACGAGCTGACGACAACCGTGCACCACCTGTCTTAGAGTTCTCCGAAGAGCACCCTCTACTTTCATAAAGGTTCTCTAGATGTCAAGTCTTGGTAAGGTTCTTCGCGTTGCTTCGAATTAAACCACATGTTCCACCGCTTGTGCGGGTCCCCGTCAATTCCTTTGAGTTTCACACTTGCGTGCGTACTCCCCAGGCGGGATACTTATCGCGTTAGCTACGGCACTGCAGGGGTCGATACCCGCAACACCTAGTATCCATCGTTTACGGCCAGGACTACTGGGGTATCTAATCCCATTCGCTACCCTGGCTTTCGTTCCTCAGCGTCAATTACGGCCCAGTAAAGCGCTTACGCCACCGATGTTCCTCCTGATATCTACGCATTTCACCGCTACACCAGGAATTCCCTTTACCTCTACCGCATTCAAGTCTGCCAGTATCAAATGCCGTGCTGAGGTTGAGCCTCAGTATTTAACATCTAACTTAACAAACCGCCTACGAACTCTTTACGCCCAATGATTCCGGACAACGCTTGCACCCTCCGTATTACCGCGGCTGCTGGCACGGAGTTAGCCGGTGCTTCCTCTGTGGGTACCGTCATTTGTTCGTCCCCACTGACAGAACTTTACACCCCGAAGGGTTTAACATTCACGCGGCATTGCTGCGTCAGGCTTTCGCCCATTGCGCAAAATTCCCTACTGCTGCCTCCCGTAGGAGTATGGGCCGTGTCTCAGTCCCATTGTGGCTGATCATCCTCTCAAACCAGCTACTGATCGTCGCCTTGGTAGTCCATTACACCACCAACTAGCTAATCAGATGCAGGCTCATCCTAGAGCACCGGAGTTTTCAAGAATACCATTTCAGGTACGCTCATATGGGGTATTAGCAGAAGTTTCCTTCTGTTGTCCCCCTCTCTAGGGCAGATTTCCTACATATTACTCACCCGTCCGCCACTTATGTATCTCCGAAGAGACCTTATCGTTCGACTTGCATGTATGAAGCATGCCGCCAGCGTTCGTCCTGAGCCAGGATCAAACTCTCCATTGTCAGAAAGTTTATGTCCATCGATTGTCAAGGGCTAACTCAACAATCTGCTCGACTTCGTCTTTTAATTTGCGTTGTCTGTCATTTTTTTTAGAATCAACAAGTATTTTCGTCGTTTTCAGCTATTCTATTTTCAATGTTCGAGAACAA
>JAJWOH010000174.1:0-5281 GCA_021635485.1 Segatella copri
ATTAAAACTTATTTGTATAACTAAACGTAAGCATTATGATCAGACGCAATTACTTGAAAAGTTTGATGATCTTCATCCTGATGTGCCTTCCTCTCTTGGGAGCATCGGCACAGCAGAAAGTAACTGTCAATGTTGTGAATGCCTCTTTGAAGCAGGTGTTCAGTACAATCGAAAACCAGACATCTTACAGGTTTTCTTACAAGAGTGATATCATTGACCATCGCAAGGATATCACCATCAGGAAGAGTGGCGTTCCTGTAACAGCTGTACTCGATGCAGCCTTGAAAGGACGCAACTTGAAATACTCTGTGGTTTCACAGAAATCTATCGTTGTTTCTGAGAAGCATGCAAATGTTGCCGCTCCTCAGCAGAACAACAAGCGCAAGATGCAGGGTGTTGTGAAGGACGACAATGGTGAGCCTGTGATTGGTGCTACAGTTTCTGTAGTTGGTACCGACGAACTCGCAGTAACCGATATGGACGGCCGATTCACTATCAATGCAGCCAAGGGCGCTAAGGTGAAGGTTTCTTACCTCGGTTTCGTAGACCGCGAGGTGAAGGCTTCAGAAAACATGAGCATCGCCATGAGCGAGGACACCCAGGCTTTGAGCGAAGTGGTTGTAGTAGGTTACGGTACCATGAAGCGTAGCGATATGACCGGTGCTCTTTCTTCTGTCAATACCAAGGAGATGGCTAAGCGCACCACTACCAACCCAGCTGAGGCTTTGCAGGGTAAGGTGGCCGGTGTAAACATCCTGAGAAGTGGTGGTAACGCCGGTGCAGGTGTGAGCATCAAGATTCGTGGTATCAAGACAACCGGTAGCAACGAGCCTCTTTATATCGTGGACGGTTTCCCAGGCGATATCAACAGCGTGAACCCTCAGGACATCGAGTCTATGGAGATTCTGAAGGATGGTGCTGCAGCTGCCATCTATGGTTCTGTAGCTGCCAACGGTGTGGTTCTGATTACAACCAAGAACGGTAAGAAGGGCGAGACTAAGGTTGATTTCAGTTCTTACCTCAGCTTTACTCAGGTATCTAAGGACCTCGACCTCCTGGATGCTGAAGGTTATAAGAAGGTGCATAAGATGATGTACGAGAATGCCGGTGAACCTTTGCCAGCATACGTAACTCATGAGACAGGTGTGAACTCTGACTGGGTAGATGCTATCCGTCGTAAGGGTCTGGCTCAGAGCTACATGGTAAGTTTGCGCGGTGGTGCTGAAAAGGGTCAGTACTCTGTATCTTACAATCACGCTGACGAGAAGGGTATCTTCCTCGGTAACAGCGAGCGCCATGACATCGCACGTATGAAGGTACATGCTACCAAGGGAATCATCGACCTCGATGCCAATGTAGACTTCAAGTTTACCAAGGGCCACCAGCCACAGTATCAGCTGAAAGAGGCTTATATGATGTCTCCTCTCGTACCTATTTATGATGAGAGCAGAAAGTATGGCTTCGGCTTGAGCGACTTCGATGGTCTTCCAAACAACCGTAACGTTGTAGCCGACGACTATTACAAGAAGAATACTTATAAGAAGTATCATACCACAGCCAATGCTGCCTTGACATTCAACTTCTTCCCATGGCTCAACTTCAAGACCAGCTACGGTTATCGTGGTGAGCATGAGATAGATAACTCCCACTATCCAGATTATACAGCCGACTACAAGAGCCCTAACCTCTATCCAAACAGCTACGAGTATCGTGCATACTGGCAGGAGCAGGTATTTGAGAACGTGTTTTCTTTCAACAAGCAGATTCAGAAGCACAGCATCAACGCCATGCTCGGTACCTCTCTCAGCATGATTAAGTACAACTGGGAATCAGTTTCTGTAGAAGGTAAGACCAATGTAAACGAGGTTATCAACGGTCAGCTCAATACCAGCGATAAGCCAGCCGGCTTCCTCGATCCAAACTTCCCAACCATCAGTGGTGGTGTAGGTGGTACTTACTTCGGTACAGGTTCTTACTGGGAGTATAACCGTGCTTCTTTCTTCGGCCGTATTAACTACAATTTTAACGACCGTTACCTTTTCCAGTTCACCTTCCGTGAGGATGGATCTTCTAAGTTCGGTGCAGACAGCCGTTGGGGTTTCTTCCCATCAGTAGCTGTTGGTTGGAGAATCAGCGAGGAGCCTTTCTTCCCTAAGAATACTGTAATCAGCAACTTGAAGTTCCGTGCCAGCTGGGGTCAGCTCGGTAACGAGAATGCGCTCGGCAAATACGACTTCCTGGCTAGAATTTCCAGCTACAACGATATGTACATGGGTTATGTACAGGGTGCAGGCTCAAACCCTTGGACCGGTAGCATCGCACGTGCATTGGAGAACCGCTCATTGAAGTGGGAAACTACAGATACCAAGAACATCGGTTTCGACTTCGGTCTCTTCGGTAACCATCTGAATGGTAACATCAACTACTATATCAACGAGACACGTGATCTCCTGATTACCCGTAGAATCGCTCCTTCTGCTGGTCTTGACAACCCTACCTTGAACGTAGGTAAAATGCGCAACCAGGGCTTTGAGTTGGAGTTGAACTGGAACGATAAGATCAATGATTTCGAATATAACGTAGGTTTCAACATCAGTACCATTGCCAACAAGGTGGTAGCTCTTGCCAACGAAGACCAGACAATCTATGGCGTAGGTTTGAAGTATGGTACAGAGCACTTCCCAACCCAGACCAAGGTAGGCAAGCCAATCGGTGCTTTCTATCTCTATCAGGCAGACGGCATCTTCCAGAGTCTTGAAGAGGTTCAGGCTCATAAGAACAGCAAGGGCGAACTCCTTCAGCCAAATGCTCAGCCTGGTGATGTACGTTTCAAGGATATGAACGGCGACGGTGTGATTGATGAGGATGATAAGACCTACTCAGGTACAGGTATCGCCAAGGTAGAGGCTAACCTCAACCTCGGTGCCAGCTACAAGGGCTTCGACTTCTCTGCAGTCATCGGTAGTGCATTCGGCAACAAACTTTATAATGGTATCCGCTACTACTACGAGGGCATGAACTCTGGTTCTAACTTCCTCAAGACAACTCTCAATGCCTGGACTCCTACTAACACCAAGACCGATATTCCACGTGCAGTCTTCGGTGATCCTAACCAGAACACCCGCGAGTCAACCCGCTTCCTGGAGAACGGCGACTTCGTACGTCTGCGCCAGGTACAGTTGGGTTACACCTTGCCAAAGGCATTGTCTAAGCATATTTACTGCGAGAGCATCCGTTTCTACGTGAGTGCAGAAAACGTGTTCACCATCACAGGCTATTCTGGTGCTAACCCAGAGTTCTCACAGGGCGTTTTGAACAGTGGTATCGACCGCTTTACCTATCCGTTCTCTCGCTCTTACACAGTAGGTGCACAGGTATCTTTCTAAATAAATAACTAAGGAGAAATCATTATGAAAGCATTAAAATATATAGCAGGCATTTGCCTTGCACTGTCACTCACTTCTTGTGATGACTTTCTTACAAAGACTTCGCCAGATGAATTGACTTCTGGTAACTATTGGCGTAACAAAAGCGATGCTGAATCAGGTATGGCTGCCGTTTACTCACAGATGTATTTCGGTGATGAGTGGAGCTTCCCTGAGGTGAAATGGCCTGTTGAGGCTTATCGCCAGGACGATGTGGAAATGGGTTCAGACGCCCAGAACTATCAGAACTGGGTACAGTTGAGAGACTTTACCTTTACCAACGGTAACTCTCAGTTTACCTCTTACTGGTGGTACTACTATCATGGCATCAGCTTTGCCAACCAGGTAATGACTAAGGTTAGTGCCATGACCGATGCACAGATTGATGCAAAGGATAGAAAAGAAATTGTGGCTGAGGCTCGTTTCATGCGTGCTTTCTACCACATGCAGCTCTTGCTCAACTGGGAGAAGATTGTAAACCGTGATGTATATATCACTTCTTCAGGCGAGCTTGACAAGGCTATGTCTGAGCGTCCTGACAGTTGGAACTTCATCGTGGATGATTTGCAGAAGGCTGGTGCTGATTTACCACAGAAGCGTCCTGCTGATAATCTGGGTCGTGCTACTTCCGGTTCAGCTTATGCTTACCTCGGCTTTGCCTACCTCACCATGGCTTCAGAGCAGCCAGAGAAGAAGACTGAGTATCTGAACGAGGCACTTAAGGCTTTTGACAATGTCAAGGGATATGAGCTTGAAAGCAATTTCCTCAGCATGTTCAATGGTACCAACAAGAACTGTAAGGAGTCTATCTTCGAAATCCAGTTCTCTATGAGTAGTGTCAGTGGCGCATGGTATCGTACCTATCTGCACAAATGGATTGGTACTGGTGCATTTGGCGGTTGGGATGAAATCGCTCCATCTCAGGCTTTGATGAACGAGTTTAAGAAGGAAGGTAAATTGAACAATGGCATGTATGATGCCCGTCTCTACGAATCTGTTTACTTCAATGATCCATACTTCAATGATGGAACCGGTAAGGTTTATGATTATGACTTTAAGGATTGGGTAAAAGATCCAGAGGAGAGAGACCGGGTTCTTCAGTTCCGCAAGTTCATGCCACCTACCAAAGCTGCTTTGTCACAGAAGCATACCGACGTGAACATTCCTCTGATGCGTTATGCCAACGTTCTCCTGATGAAGGCCGAGGCACTCAATGATTTGGGACGTACAGGAGAGGCTATTCCGCTGATCAATGATGTGAGAAGAGTTCACGGCAACATGCCAGCCATGACCGGTACAACACAGGCTGAGGTTCAGGCTCAGATTGAGCACGAGCGTATGATTGAGTTCCCTATGGAGAACTTGCGCTGGTACGACCTGCGCCGCTGGGGCAAGACAGCTGAGGCTATGGCTGCAATAGGCCGTACTGGTTTCGACAAGAGCAAGCTGTTCTATCCAACTCCTCAGACAGAGTTGAACTCAAACAGCCTGGCTAAGTAATAGGGGCGAGTAACCATTGAAGATTACTTATAAATATCATCAGGATTCTCGGTCTATTAAGCAATAATACGACCGGGAATCCGTTTTTTAGAGTAAGGTAATTCACTGAACTTTCGCATATCAGGAAGTTAAGGAGTTAAAGAAGTTAAGGAGTTAAGACGTATGTCTTGCTGCTTAAAAGCTACGCCAAAAAGACTATTGTCTTAACTCCTCAGCGACCATAGGGAGCGATAACTCCTTTAACTCCTTTAACTCCTGAACTTGCGATATTTCAGTTATTCATAAAAACGAACAATAAAATAAAGAAGAAAAACAAGAAACAATGCTCAAGATAGTAATGATTATGCTATGCGGAA